>JAOPZD010000418.1 GCA_025964295.1 Conexibacter sp. | reverse complement strand
GGCGCTGCACCGCGCCGGCGCGGCGCGGGCGGGCGAGCTCCCCGGCGGCGCCGAGCGCTACGTCCTCGGCCCGCTCACGCTCCCCAACGCGCCGGGCGACGACTGGCCCGCGTTCTACGCCGGGTCGCGGCTGCTGCCGCTGGCGCGGATGGCGGCCGATCGCGGCGCGCTGGACGCCGGCGGCGTCCGGGCGGTCGAGTCGGTGGCCGCGCGGATCGACGACCTCGCGGGACCGGCGGAGCCGATCGCGCGGCTGCACGGCGACCTGTGGAGCGGCAACGTCCACGCCGGGGCCGACGGGCGGCCGTGGCTGATCGACCCGGCGGCCTACGGCGGGCACCGCGAGGTCGACCTGGCGATGTTGTCGCTCTTCGGCGCTCCGGGCCCGCGGTTCGGTGAGGCCTACGACGCGGTCTGGCCGCGCGCCGACGGCCATGCCGAGCGGGTCGCGCTCTACCAGCTGCTGCCGCTGCTCGTGCACGCCGTCCTGTTCGGCGGCGGCTACGGCGCGTCGGCGCGCCGGGCGGCGGAGCGGTACGCCTGAAACGGGTACGGTCCCGCCATGGGCAACATCACCGGGGAGCGATCGGTCGAGATCGACGCGCCGATCCAGCGCGTGTTCGACATCGCGGCCGACATCGAGAACGCGCCGGCGTGGCAGGGCTCGCTGAAGGACGTCGAGGTCCTGGAGCGCGACGGCGCGGGGCGCCCGTCGCTCGTCGACACCGTCAACGACGCCAAGGTCAAGACGGTGAAGAACAAGCTCAGCTTCACCTACGACGCGCCGACCTCGATCCGCTGGCGCCAGGAGAAGGGCGACGTCAAGTCGCTCGACGGCTGGTGGACGCTCGAGGACCTCGGCGGCGACCGCACCCGCGCGACCTACGCGCTGGAGGTCGACCCCGGCCGCATGCTCGGCATGCTGATCCGCGGCCCGGTCGAGGGCCAGGTCCGCGAGTTCCTGCTCGGCAATGCCGCCGACGGCCTGAAGCGCACCGCCGAGTCCTGACGCCGCCGCGCCGGGATGGTGGCACCGCGTTCGCTAGCGTCGCGGGTCGATGGCCTCGCAGGGAGATCCGACGCGCGTGGGCGGCAGCACGCCGCCCCCGCGGCCGCCCGCTGCGGCCCCGGCCGAGACCGGGGTCGACCTCACGACGCTGTTCCTCAGCGCGATCGCGTCGGCCGCGGCGGCCTACATCACGTCCAAGATCTGGGCGCCGGGCACGCTGTTCAGCGCCGCGATGTCGCCGGTCATCGTCGCCCTCGTCAAGGAGGGCCTGCGCAAGCCGACCGAGGCGGTGGTCAACGTCGTCCCGGCGGTCGCGACGCCCTCGCGCTGGACGCGCCCGAGCGCGAGCGACCCGGGACTCGTCGCCGAGCCCGACCCGGCCGCGCCGCCGGACGTCCACGTCGATCCCGACGCGCCGCACGTCGTCCTGCCGCCGGTGGTCGCGGCCGACACCGCGCCGGTGCGCGTCTACTCCACGCGCGGACGGCGCATGCGCTGGCGCCTGGCGCTGATCACGGGTCTGCTCGGCTTCGGCATCGCGGTCGTCGTGTTCACGGTGCCCGAGCTGATCGCCGGCGACTCGCTCGGCGGCTCGCACAAGACCACCATCTTCGGCGGCTCGAGGAGCGCGAAGAAGACGTCGACGACGACCACCTCGACCACGAGGACGACGCCGACGACGGCCACGCAGACGACGACCGTCACCCAGACGACGACGGTCACGACGCCGACGACGCCGACGACGACCACCGCCACGCCGACCACGACGACGGCGACGCCCACGACCACCACGCCGCCGCCCGCCGGCGCGCAGCAGCAGGCGCCGGCCCAGACGACGCCCTAGCCGGGACGGTCCGCGCCGGTGGCGCGGTCGGCCGCCTCGGCCTCGGCGAGCTTGTCGCGCAGGTAGGCGGCCTTGTCGGCGCGGCGCTCGTGCGCGCGCTCCTCCGCCGGCTGGTCGGCCTCGCGCGCGGAGCGGCCTTCCTCGCGGGCGCGCTCGGCCTCACGGCGCTTCAGCGCGCCGCTGTCGGTCTCGTCGTCGTCGCCGGGACGGGTCGCCATCACGCTGCGGTGGTACCCCGCTACGATCGCGGCAACCGCGCCGGCGTGGTCGTAGGCGTCGAGGGAGGCGCTCATCGCGGGCTCAGGCGGCGACCAGCGCGGTCAGGTTGCGGCGGGCGCGGTGGACGAGCTGGACCGTCGCGTTCTCGGTGAGCGCGAAGTGCTCGGCGAGCTCGTCGTAGCCGCGGCCGTCCAGCGCCCGCAGGGCGAGCGCCTCCCGCTGGCGCGGCGGCAGGTCGGCCATCGAGCGCAGCGCCGTGCGCAGCTGCTCGTTGCGGGCCGCGACGTCGCAGCAGTCGGCGCCGCCGGCGGCGACCGGCTCGGCCACCAGGTCCGCCGCTCGGCGGTTGGCGGCGCGGTCGAGCTCGGAGAGGCAGGCGTTGCGCACGCAGCGAAACAGCCACGGGCGGAGGTCGACGATGCGGTGGCGGCCGAGCAGCGCCTGCTGGGTGCGGGCGATCGCGTCGTGGACGGCGTCCTCGGCGAGGGCGCCGTCGACGTAGCGGCGGGCGTAGCGCCGCAGCGCGGGGGCGTGGCGGCGGTAGATGGCGTCGAGCGCCCAGCGGTCGCCGTCGGCGAGCCGCTGGCCCAGGGCGCGGTCGCTGAGGTCGCGAAGGCGGACGGGAGCGTCGAAGGCGGGGCGGGAGAGCTGCACCGGAGTCATGGGGCGAACCTAGGCGCGGCCCTTGCGGTTTCCAGTGTCAGTGTGGTCTCACGGCAGGTGCTTGGCCTGCTGGCCGCACCCCGGCGTGCGGCCAGCCGCACCCGGTGGCGGCGCGCGCGAAGACGTCCCTCCCTGCTGGTCCTCGACGCCGGCGACCGGACCGAGATCGCCCGCGCGTCACATCCCGTTCGGCTTTCACGGCCTGTACGCGTCCTAGACTTCGGCGCCTGCCGCCGTCCGCCGTCGTCACGATCCGCCCCGCCAACCCCGGCGACGCCGAGCGCATCGCCGCGATCTACAACGAGGGCATCGCCGAGCGCGCGGCGACGTTCGAGACCCGGCCGCGGTCCAAGGCCGAGGTCGCGGGGTGGACCGTCGCGTCGCTGCCGGTGCTGGTCGCCGAGGTCGACGGGCGCATCGCGGGCTTCGCCAAGGTGGGGCCCTACTCGGAGCGCTCGGTGTACGCGGGGATCGGCGAGCACGCCGTCTACGTCTCCGGCGACGCCCGCCGCCTCGGCGTCGGCCACGCGTTGTTGGAGGCCTTGGCGGTCGCCAGCGAAGGGGCCGGCCTGTACAAGCTGACCTCGCGGATCTTCTCCACCAACATGGCCTCGATCGCGCTGCACGAGGCCACCGGCTTCACGATCGTCGGCGTCCAGCGCCGCCACGGGCGCCTCGACGGCGAGTGGCGCGACTGCGTCCTGGTCGAGCGCCTGCTCGGCGACGCGGCGGGCTAGATGAGGTATTCCACGGGTCCGGTGCGGCCGCTCGACGGCCCCGCCGGCGCCTGACACCATCCGATTCCTTGCCGATCCAACCAGGATCGGCCGCGCAATCGTGCGGCGTCAGGCATCCACCCGGACGGCCGATCGCCCGGACCGTCTCGTGGAATAACCCATCTAGCCGGCTGACCGGATTCCGGGTCAGATCAGACGTTTGCGTGGTGACAATCCGGGCACGTGTGAAGCGTGTCCAGTCAGCCACCCACAGGGCCGACGGCTCGTTGGCGGGCAACCCTCCCAGGAGAGCTGGCCGCCGAGTTCCTCGGCACCTTCATCCTCATCATGTTCGGCACGGGATCGGTCGCGATGGCCGTGTCGGCGCTCAACCAGTCGGGCCGCGGCACGGAGATCTTCCAGGCCAGCGGCGACTGGCTGATCATCGCTTGGGGCTGGGGCCTCGGCGTCGCGCTCGCCGTCTACGTCGCCGGCGGCGTCACGGGCGCCCATCTCAACCCGGCGATCA
>JAOPZD010000361.1 GCA_025964295.1 Conexibacter sp. | reverse complement strand
CGCCCGTCGCGTTCTCGGCGTGCACCTCGCCGTGGTGGGCGGCGACGATGCCCGCGACGAACGCGAGGCCGAGGCCCGAGCCCGCCTTGCCGCGCTCGCGGCCGAGCTCGGCGCGCCAGAAGCGCTCGAAGAGCTCGTCGTTCTCGTCGGTCGGCAGGCCCGGGCCGTGGTCGCGGACCTCCAGGACGGTCGTGGCGCCCTCGCCGCGGACGTCGACCTCGATCGGCGTGCCCGGCGGCGTGTGGACCAGCGCGTTGCGCAGGAGGTTGGCGAAGACCTGGCGCAGCTGGTGCGGGTCGCCGGAGACGTGGGCGCGGCCCGTGCCGCGCAGGTCGATCTCGCGGTCGGGCGCGGTCGCGCGGGCGTCGTCGACCGCGTCGCCGGCCAGGCGCGCCAGGTCGACGTCCTCGCGGATCAGGTCGCGGACCTCGTCGAGGCGCGCCAGCGTGAGCAGGTCCTCGACCAGGACGCCCATCCGCGCGGCCTCGGACTCGATCCGGCTCATCGCCTTCTCGGTGTCCTCGGGGTCGCGCGCCGCGCCGATCCGGAACAGCTCGGCGTAGCCGCGGATCGAGGCCAGCGGCGTGCGCAGCTCGTGCGAGGCGTCGGCCAGGAACGTGCGCAGCCGGTCCTCGGACGCGCGCTGCTTGGCGAACGCCTCCTCCAGCCGCTCGAGCATCCGGTTCAGCGCCAGGCCGAGCCGGCCGACCTCGGTCCGCGGCGTCGCCGGGTCGACGCGCCGCGAGAGGTCGCCGGCGGCGATCGAGCCGGCGGTGACGCCGATGCGCTCCAGCGGGCGCAGGCCGATCCGCACCAGCCACCACGCCAGCGCACCGAGCGCGATCAGGATCCCGGCGATGACCAGGCCCTCGATGCGCAGCAGCCGCCGCAGCGTCGTGTCGGACTCGGTCGTCGGGACGGCCGCGGCCGAGTAGGTGCCGTCGGCATGGCGCTCCGAGGCGACGCGGTAGTGCGTCCCGTTGCTCGACGTCGCCGAGACGATCTTGCCCGGCGTGAGGGTGGCCGGCAGCTTCGGCGCGGCGGTCGTGGAGTAGCAGCTGCGACAGGACGCGACGTCCTTGCCGGCGGCCGTGCGCTCGAAGGTGAACGTGCCGGCCGCCGGCCCGGCGGGCGTGTGGTCGCCGGGCGGCCGGTTGTCGCCGTCGCCGTCGCTCGGGGCGACGCCCGACGGCCCGTAGCCGCCGAAGCCCGGCGTCGGGCGGCTGGCGAGCTGCACCGCCGCCTTGGCCTGCTGGTCGACGCGGTCATAGAGGAAGTGGCGCTGCTCGACGTAGGTGACGCCGGCCAGCAGGACGAGCCCGACCGCGGCCAGCGCCAGAAGCCCCGCGACCAGGCGCGTCCGCAGCGACACGGCGCTACGCCCTCGGGGCGCGCAGCGCGTAGCCGACGCCGCGCGCCGTGTGGATCAGCGGCGTGCCGTGCCGGTCGATCTTCTTGCGCAGGTAGCTGATGTAGGTCTCCAGCACGCGGGCGTCGCCGCCGAAGTCGTAGTCCCAGACCTGGTCGAGGATCTGCGCGCGGGTCAGCACGCGGCGCGGGTTGAGCATCAGGTAGCGCAGCAGCCGGTACTCGGTGGCGGTCAGCTCGATCAGCTCGCCGTTGCGCGTCACCTCGCGCGTGTCCTCGTCGAGCTCGAGGTCCTCGAACTGCAGGCGGCTGGTCTCGGGCTGCGACAGCCCGGCGCGGCGCAGGATCGTCCGGATCCGGGCGACGAGCTCCTCGAGGCTGAACGGCTTGGTGACGTAGTCGTCGCCGCCCATCGTGAGGCCGCGGACCTTGTCCTCGGTCGCGTCGCGGGCGGTCAGGAAGATGATCGGGATCTGGACGCGCTCGGCGCTGAGGCGCTTGGCGATCTCGAAGCCCTCCATGTCGGGCAGCATGACGTCGAGGACGAGCAGGTCGGGCTTGAAGGTCGACACCGCCTCGAGCGCGGTGCGGCCGTCGCCGGCGGACTCGACCGTGAAGCCCTGGAAGCGCAGGGCCATGGAGATCACGTCGGCGATGTTCGGCTCGTCGTCGACGACGAGCACGCGGTGGCTCTCGGGCGTGGCGGTGGTCATCACGCTCATCAGTGTCGGCGCGCTTGCTCAGAGGTTCCTGGGAACTTGCCCGGAGCCTCCTGCGAGCCGCTGGTGGTGGCTGCGAGAAGACGCAGGCTATCGCCAGTGGCGCGGAACGCCGGCGGCGTGCCCGCGCTTGTCGAACCGCGCGGCCCCGCCCTTGGGCGGCGTCGCGGTGACCAGCGCGTCGAGGTGGTCGGCCAGCTCGGCGAGGACCTTCGTGCGCTGGGCGGCGGTGAGCTTGTTGTCGGCGACGGCCTGGTCGAGCTCCTTGGTGACGCCGGCGGTGATCGCCGTCTTGACGTCAGCCAGGCTCTTGCCCTGGTCCTTGGCGATGTCGGCGATGCTCTTGCCGGCGTCCAGCTTGGTGCGCAGGTCGTCGAGCTTGAGGCCGAGGGCCGAGGCGGCGGCGTCGAGCGCCCCGCCGGCGCCGGTCTTGAAGCGCAGGCCGGGGCCGCCCGGACCGCCGAAGCCCTTCCCGAAGCCCGGGCCGCCGTGGGGACCGCCGACGCCGGGGCCGCCCAGGACGGTCCCGTCCTGCTGGCGGTCCTTCTTGACGGCGTCGGCCTGGGCCTGGGTCAGCTTGCCGTCCTTGACGGCCTGGTCGAGCTGGGCGTCCTCGGCGGCGCCGAGCGCGGAGCGCAGCGCCTCCGGCGTCACGTTGAGCCGCTTGGCGGCGTCGGCGAGGATGGAGGACTCGGTCTGCTGGCGTTCGTCACCGCCCGACGCGGCGATCGCGGCTCCGCCTCCGGCGCCGGCGGCGAGCACGGCGGCAGAGACCAGGACGTAGCGCTTGACCCGCATGCCGCCAGCTTCCCTGAGTTTCCTTAAGCGAGCCTGAGAGTTGCGTTGGGACGCGGTTGATCAGCCGAAGGTGAAGGCGTAGGCCGACGTGCCGGGCGCGACGTCGAGCTTCAGCGCGTGGCGCCCCGACGTCGGGAACGCGGCCAGCGTGTAGAGGCGCTGGCCGTCGACGACGATGCGCTTCGCGCGGGCGCCGTCCACGCTGACCTTCACCGCGCCGGCGCGGGCGGACGACGGCGGGCTGAGCACGAGGTAGACGAAGCGCGCCTGGACGTTCGCGGTCAGCGTCGCGCCGGCCACCGCGGTCGCGGGCTCGTCGCCGATCTTCCACGTGCCGCCGAGCGCGAAGGCGTTGAGCGGCAGCGCGCCACCGGGCAGCTTGTAGGTCTTGGTCCCCGCCGCCGGCGGGGTGCCGGCGAAGCCCTGCGCGCGGGCGGCGCCGACGTAGGTCTCCGGCGTCGTGCGCAGGCCGACCGGGGTGATGCCGTGGGGCCGCGCGCGGGCGGTGCCGACGCGCGCGCCGCGCTCGGCCAGCAGCGAGCGGATCGCCGCCTCGCTCTTGTCGTACTCGCCCTCGCCGAAGTGCGAGTGGCGGACGTGGCCCTCGGCGTCGATCAGGTACTCGGCCGGCCAGTACTGGTTGCCCCAGGCGTTCCAGGTCTTGAGGTCGTTGTCCTGGACGACGGGGTACTTGATGTGGTTGGTCGCGATCGCGCTCGCGACGTTGCCGGCGTCGTGCTCGAAGCCGAACTCCGGGGCGTGGACGCCCACGATGGTCAGCCCGGCGTCGCGGTAGCGGCGGTCCCAGGCCTCCAGGTAGGGCAGCGTGCGCAGGCAGTTGATGCAGGTGTAGGTCCAGAAGTCGACCAGCACGACGCGGCCGCGCAGCGCGTCGAGCGACAGCGGCTTGCTGTTGTACCAGCGCTGGGTGCCGGTGAAGTCGGGGGCGGCCCCGAGGTCGGGCAGCGAGGACTTGTGGGTGGCCTTGGCCGTGGCGGGCGTCGCGGCGGCCTGGGCCTTCGCCGTCGCCGCGCCGGAGTCGAACCGCGGGCCGCCGCCGCGCAGGTCGCGCAGGCGGTCCTTGACCGTGCCGGAGGCCTCCAGCCCGCCGGTCAGCGTCGCCGAGGAGGTGTGGCGCGCCAGCGCCGTCTCGAAGCGCGTGTCGAGGCCGACGGCGAAGGCGACGGCGGTCAGCAGCATCACGGCGCCCAGCGCGCGCTGGACGCGCAGCGGGCCGGCGCGGCGGATCGGCTCCAGGACACGGCGCCCGCCGAGGGCGATCGCGCCCAGCACGATGGCCGAGCCCGCGACGTAGGCCAGCGCGACCGCGACCGTCCGGCCGGTCACCGCCGAGACCGAGACGACGGCGGCCAGGACCGGCCCGGCGCACGGCGCGTAGACGAAGCCGAGCGCGCCGCCGACGACCAGGCCCGACCAGAAGCCGTCGCCGGCCCTGCGCGGGCCGAGACGGCTGAGCGCGGCGAGCGGGCGCTCGAGGCGCTGCGCGACGCCTGGCGCCAGCGCCGCGACGCCCGCGACGACCAGGACGGCGATCCCGAAGTCGCGCAGCGTGCTGCCGCCGAGGCCGACGTGGCGCAGCAGCTCGCCGCCGCCGATGATCGACAGCAGGAACGTCAGCGAGAGCCCGATCACGATGGCGACCGGGCGCCGCCGGCCGCCCGCCGCGCCCGCCGAGAGCAGCGCTGGAAGGACCGGCAGGGCGCACGGGCTGAGGGCCGTGCCCGCGCCGATCAGCGCGCTCAGCAGGATCAGGATCACCACGAAGGCGTCGTCTTCTTCATCGCTTGCACCGTTACAACCCTTCCACCTGGATGTTGCGTGCGGATAGGGTCGGCCGGCGATGGATGCCGCCCTTGTCCCGGTGGGCTCCGCCGTCGCCCCCACGAAGCTCCGCGTCCCCGCCGGCGCCGCTGCCCTCGTGCCGGGCG
>JAOPZD010000313.1 GCA_025964295.1 Conexibacter sp. | reverse complement strand
GCGGTCGTGAGACGCGGCGCTGTGTGCGGCCCTCCAGGCCGCCGGCGCGGCCCTCGTCGGCGGCCACGCGCAAGGCCGCCTCGAAGCGCCCCGGACCCCATCCGTCGCCGCGCACGCGGCGGCGCAGCTCATCGCGGTCGATGGGCTCGACGTCGGCGACGGCCACCGCGATCGCCTCGACCTCGCGGTCGAGGTCCTGCTCGGCCATCGCGGCGTAGCGGCTCGCTGTGCCGGCCGTGCCGGCGAACGCGGGCGAGCCGAACGATGAGCCCGGGCCCGGGAGCCAGCGGCGCAGCCCCGCCCGCTGGCGGGCGCGGCGGCGCTCACCGCGCGCCCGGATCCGCTCGTCCTGCGCGGTGGCCGGTGGCGCGGGGGCCGGCGCGGCCTCGGCCTCCTCGGCGGTCAATGGCTTGGCGATGCTCTCCAGCGACCGACCCTCGGCGCGCACGCCGAAGCGCAGCTCGGCCAGGCCGCCGAGCGCCATCGCGCCCGCGCCGACGAAGAAGGCGGTCGCGACCCGGTCGATGCTCCCGCTGTGGATCATGTGCCCGAAGATCAGCGGGCCCGAGATGCCGCCGACAGCGGTGCCGACCGCGTAGTACAGGGAGATCGACAGCGCGCGCGTCTCCATCGGGAAGATCTCGCTGACCGTCAGGTACGCCGCGCTCGCGCCGGCCGAGGCCAGGAAGAACGCCGCGAGGACGAACGCCATGAACGACCACCGGTCCAGGGTCCCGGAGCGCAGCATGAACCCGAGGGCGACGACCACCGCGGCCGAGCCGAGGTAGGTCCCCGCGATCATCGGGATCCGGCCGACGGTGTCGAACAACCGTCCCAGCAGCAGCGGGCCGAGGAAGTTGCTCGCTGCGAACAGGACCATGAAGTACGGCACGGTGCTCGACGACACGTCGAAGAAGCGGTTGAGGATCGTGCCGAGATCGAACGTGACCGCGTTGTAGAGGAACGCCTGGCCGACGAACAGCGCCAGGCCGAGGGCGACGCGATTGGGGTAGCGCTCGATCGCCGCGCGCGCGATCTCGCGGAACGGGATCGTGTCGCGCTGGCGGATCGTGATGCTTCCGCGCGGCTCGGGCAGCGGCGCGCCGGTCTGCGCCTGCACCTCGCGCTCGATCGCGGAGACGACGCGCTCGGCCTCCTCCGTGCGGCCGTGGATGATCAGCCAGCGCGGGCTCTCCGGCACGGTGCGACGCACGAGCAGGATCCCGAGGCCGAGGATCGCGCCCGCGCCGAAGGCCATGCGCCAGCCGAGGTTGGCGGCGAGGAAGTCCTCGTCGAGGAGGACCAGCGAGACGAGGGCGCCCAGCGCCGCGCCGACCCAGAAGCTCCCGTTGATCGCGACGTCGACGCGGCCGCGGTTGCGCGCGGGTATCAGCTCGTCGATGGCGCTGTTGATCGCAGAGTACTCGCCGCCGATGCCCATTCCGGTCAGCGCGCGGCAGACGAAGAAGAACCACGGGTCGAACGCGAACGCGGTCGCCACGGTCGCCGCCAGGTAGAGGCCGAGCGTCACCATGAACAGGTTGCGCCGGCCGAAGCGGTCGGTGAGGCGGCCGAAGAACAGCGCGCCGACGCACGCGCCGGCGACGTAGAGCGCCGCGGCCGTCCCGACGTCGGCGCTGGTCAGCCCGATGCCGCTGCCGGGCTCGGTCATCCGCGGCGCGATCGCGCCGACGATCGTGACCTCCAGCCCGTCGAGGACCCACACCGTCCCCAGCCCGACGACGATCCGCCAGTGGAAGCGCGACCAGGGCAGCCGGTCCAGCCGTGCAGGGATGTCGGTCTCGACGATCATGCGACCCCGGCCAGCACACACGATCCCGATGCCGCGCGTGAGGAGATCGCCGCGCTGCGCGCGACCGCGTCGGCGCGATGGTGGACCGCTGTGAGCAGCACACGCTCGACGGTGTCGACGTCGCCGCGCGGCTCGGCGAGGCAGAGGATCCGGCCCAGCTTGTGCGTGGACATTCGCTCCTGGACGTAGGCCGCGGTCGCCGACGGTCAACTCACTTGGCGGCGCGCCCGCGCGGCCTACTGGCGTTGCGGATGGACGCCTCGGCGTTCATCGACTTGGTGGCGACCGAGGTCACTCCTGCAGCTCGCCTGCCGGGGGCGTGACCTCGCGACCTGACCGAGCGCCGCCGGCCAGAACGTCACTGCGCCTGAGCCAGCGATCCGCCCTTGCTCGCGGGTCCCCGGCGGCCTAGTTCCCGAGAGGCCATGGACCTCGGTCCCCCCACCGCCTTCGCCGCCCTTGCCGACGCCGCCGACGATCTGCCCGAAGAGGTGGGCTGGCGGCACCGCGATCGCGACCGGACCCCATCGCCCGAGCCGCCGCTAGAGCGCCTCGCGCGCCGCGTGCTGGATCGCCTTGGCGGGCGCCGCTGAGGAAGGTCATGGAAATCGAGATCGGCAACCATCCCGACCGGTTGACCTCTATGCAGTGTGCCCGGCTCGCGACAGACCGGGCGCCACGGGCGCCGGCGGGCGTCGGCGCGTTCGTCACGGAGACCCGCGTCACCGCCGACCGCCATGACTGGACTGTTGCGGTGAGCGACGGTCGCGCTTGGGCCTACGTCCATGCCTGGGGCACGGGCATCGGCCGCTGGTCCCGGGTCGACCCGACGCTCGTCGCTCGTGCTGTGGAGGCGGCCGTGCCGCGTCATGTCCCGGCGCGGCACCGGATCGACGTCTTGCGCCGGCTTGGCCCCGTTCATGTGACCCCGACGTCGCTCGGCATCGCCAGGCGGGCACCTGGTGGTGAGGTCTGACGCGCGTCGGCAGGGGGAACGCTCACCTGCCCGCCCGGCCGGGGGCGTCGTGGCCCGTGCTGAGCATCGACGGCACCACCGGCGCGATCGCCCCGGAGACCCCGCGGCGCGCCTGGCTCTCGGCCGCCTCCAAGAGGCGGCGGTCGACGTCCAGCGCCGTGTCGACGTCGATCGCCGCCGGGGGCAGGCCGATCTCCGACGTGGGCAGCGCGACGAGCTCGAAGCCGAGGCCCTCCTTCCAGACGACGAGCACCACCGCGGCGCGGCCCGCCAGCAGCGGGCCGCCTTCGCGGATGGCGTGCTCGGCGGCCGGCATGCCGTCGAACGCGATCAGGATCGGGCCGGATCGGGGCACAATCCGTCGATCGATCGCGCTAGACCAGCAGCGGCGCGTAGTCCTCCGACAGCTGCGACGCCATGTCGGAGAACTCCTTGGGGCTCAGCGCCTCGCGCAGCGCCTGGAAGACCGCGTGGGCGTGGCGCTCCGCCTCCTCGGCCGTCGTGCCCTCCAGCCCCGCGACGCGCGCCACGAACTCCTCCTCGCTCATCTTGACCGCCGACCGGCTCTCGGCCAGCCCGCGCTCCAGCGCGTCGTGGAGGTCGCCCGGCAGCTCGGCCTCGAGGTCGTCGACCTCGCCGGCGGAGATCCGGACCGCAAGCGTCCGCGCCACCGCCTCGGTCGCGCGCCGCGCGGGCTCGCGGTCGGTGCCCAGCAGCTCCGCGACGCGGGCGATCACGTCGTCCTGCGTCATCGCGCGTCGGCGCCCGACCCCCGCGGCCTCGAGCAGGTCCTCGAAGTCCTGCGGCAGCTGGGACGCCATGTCGCGCAGCTCGCCGGGGGCGACGGCGAACCCGAGCATCTGGAACACCGCCCGGACGTGCTCCTCGGCGGTCCGGGGGTCGACGCCCTCGCGCTCGGCGACGCGCCGGACGAGCTCCTGGCGGTCGAAGGGCTCGGCGGGCTCCGGCACCGGGACCATCCAGCCGCGCATCTCGCGCGGCAGGAAGGAGGCGATGTCGCCCGCCTCGCCGCCGGTGATGCGCTCGGCCAGCGTGCGCAGCGTCGCCTCCGTTGCGCGCTCGGCCGCCGGCGGGTCCAGGCCCGCCAGGCGCTCGACGAGCGTGATCAGCGTCGCGTAGTGCATCACGTCGCTTCCCGGATCACGCCGGCGCGGCGCCGGACGGCGGCGGGGCTGCGACGGGCCGGGCGCGCTCACGGCCGACGGTCGTCGCGCGATGGGCCCCGACGAGGACGGCGATCGCCCCGACCGTGATGATCACGCCGCCGACGACGGCCAGCAGCGCGCCACCGTCGACGAAGGTCCGGGCCTGAACGGCAGAGCTGGTGCGGATGCCGAGGTCCGGCGTGTCGAAGCAGCGGTACAGCGCGTAGGCCGTGACGCCGAGGCCGATCAGGCCGGCGACGATGCTCGGCCAGCGCGGGCTAATCGTGTCCGGGATCACGAGCAGCGCCATCGCGATCAGGCCGCCGGCGAGCAGCAGGGCGGCCGCGAGCGCGTTGTAGCTCCACAGGTCGACCGGGACCTCGAACACGAACGGGATGGGACGCGCGTCGAAGACCACCTCGTGGTCGTACCAGGCGATCATGGTGGAGATGGCCACCGCGATGCCGCCGAGGAAGCCGAAGGCGCGGGCGAGCGGGTAGGTGTAGTCGTCGTAGTCAGGCATCGTGCCCCCGGTGATAGGCCGGGCCACCCGGCCACAAGGCTGGACGCCTCGCCGCCGCGGCCTACCGGATCCGGCATGGGAACCGCGACCGCCGCGCATCACTACGCGACCACCAACCCGTACACCGGCGAGCGCGTGCGGGAGTTCGACACGCTCGACGGCGCGCAGGTCGACCAGGCGGTGCAGACAGCTCACGAGGCGTTCGGCCGCTGGCGGCGCCGCCCCATCAGCGAGCGCGCCGCGATCG
>JAOPZD010000308.1 GCA_025964295.1 Conexibacter sp. | reverse complement strand
GGCTGGCCGCGGTCGCCGGCGGCGGCGTGGCGGCCGACGCCCAGCCGCTGGCGACGCTGGCCTCGCCGACGATCGGCAACCTCATCGCGATGACCAACGTCCCGTCGGAGAACTTCTACGCCGAGATGCTCGCCAAGGCGCTCGGCGCGCAGTACGGCTCGGGCGGCACGACGAGCGCGGGCCTCGCGGTCGCGCGGGCCCAGCTGGCGACGTTCGGCGTCCACCCCCGGATGGTCGACGGCTCCGGCCTGTCCCGCGCCGACCGCACGACGGCGCGCCAGGTCGTCCGCCTGCTGCAGCGCATGGACGGCCAGGACAGCGCCGCGACCTGGCGCGCCTCGCTGCCGGTCGCCGGCCGCTCCGGGACGCTGCGCACCCGCATGCGCGCGACCGCCGCCGCGGGCCGCTGCGCCGCCAAGACCGGCACGCTGATCGGCGTCAGCGCGCTGTCGGGCTACTGCACGACCACCGGCGGGCGCAGCGTCGCGTTCTCGTTCATCGAGAACAAGGTGTGCGCCTCCTGCGCCAAGAAGGTCGAGGACCGGATGGTCTCGGCGATCGCGCGGCTCGACGGCTGAGGCCCGCCGCCGCGGCGGCTCAGCGCCGCGCGAGCACGTCGAGCAGCAGGACGTGCTGCGGGCCCGACGCGCCGCCGTGGTACATCCCGCTGCCCACGTCGAAGAACCCCGTGTTGGCGTACAACCTGATCGCGACCGGGTTGTCGGCGTTGACGGTCAGCGCCACGAAGCGCCGCTGCGGGAAGCGCTCGCGCACGTAGGCGGGCAGCGCGGCCATCGCCGCGGTGCCGACGCCCTGGCCCTGGACGGAGCGGTCGATCGCGAACGCGCGCAGCCCGAGGATGTCGGCGCCCGCCGGCGCGCCCGGCACGCTGCGCGTGTCGAGCTGGAAGTAGCCGACCGGCACGCCGTCGCGCAGCACGACGACCGACTCGCGCGCGGGCTCGCGGTCGGCCGCCGGCACC
The DNA here is from genome assembly GCA_025964295.1 of Conexibacter sp. The sequence continues at coordinate 6,676 of JAOPZD010000308.1, read as the reverse complement.
GACTGCGCCGGCACGCCGCCGAAGCGCACCTGCTCGGGCGCGACGTCGATCGCCAGGACGGCGGGGCGCAGCGCGGCGTCCAGCGGCGCCAGCGTGACGGTGCCCGTGGCGGTCACGCGCCCGCCCCCAGCAGCGCGAGCAGCCCCGCCTCGTCGAGGACCGGCACGCCGAGGCGCTGCGCCTTCTCCAGCTTGGTCCCCGGCGCCTCGCCGGCCACGACGTAGTCGGTCTTCCTCGACACCGACGAGGTGACGCGCCCGCCGGCCGCGGTGATCCGCTCGGTCGCCTGCTCGCGCGTGAGGTCGGGCAGCGTCCCGGTCACCACGATGGCCTTGCCGCTCAGCGGGCCCTCGGCGGGCGGCGCGCCCTCCTCCTCGAGCCTGAGCCCGACCGCGCGCAGGTCGGCCAACAGCGCGCGCAGCCCGTCGTCGGCGAGCTGATCGGCGATCCGCTGGGCCATGATCGGCCCGACGCCCGGCGTCTCCTGGATCTCCTGCGGCGTGGCGGCCAGCAGCGCGTCGAGCGTGCGGAAGCGCTGGGCGAGGTTGCGCCCGGTGACCGCGCCGACCTCCTCCAGCCCGGCCGCGAACAGCACGCGCGCGAACGGCCGCTCCTTGGAGGCCGCGATCGCGTCGACCAGCCGCTGGGCCGAGGTCTCGCCCATCCGGTCGAGCCCGACGAGCTGGTCGACGTCCAGGCGGTAGAAGTCGGCCGCCGTGCGCACCAGGCCCGCCTCCTGCAGCTGGGCGACCTGCTTCTCCCCCAGGCCGTCGATGTCCATCGCGCCCTGCGAAGCGAAGTGCTTGAGCAGCTGCCACTGGCGGCCCGGGCAGACCAGGTTGGGGCACTTGGTGAAGACCGAGCCCTCGGGCTTGACCGTCGGCGTGCCGCAGACCGGGCAGCGCTCGGGCGGGCGCGGCAGCGGCGCGCGGCCCTTGCGCTCGACGGCATGCGGCGCGGGCGAGACGACCTGCGGGATGACGTCGCCGGCGCGCAGGACGATGACGTCGTCGCCGGGGCGCAGGTCCTTGCGCGCGAGGTCCTCCTCGTTGTGCAGCGTGGCGAGCTTGACGGTGACGCCGCCGACGCCGACGGGCTCCAGGGCGGCGAACGGGTGCAGGTCGCCGAACTTGCCGACGTTCCACAGGATGTCGTCGAGCCGCGTCACCGCCGTGGTCGGCGGGAACTTCCAGGCGATCGCCCAGCGGGGGTCGCGCCCGGCGACGCCGAGGCGGCGCTGCTGCTCGACGTCGTCGACCTTGACGACCACGCCGTCGATCTCGAAGTCCAGGCCGCCGCGGCGGGCCAGCCACGCCTCGCAGCGGGCGATCACCTCCGCCTCGCCGGTCAGCCGCACCACGTCGTCGTTGACGCGGAAGCCGTGGGCCTTCAGCCACTGCAGCGCGTCGAAGTGCGACGCGAGCGACAGGCCCTCGGCCGCGCCGATGCCGTAGCACCACATCGACAGCGGCCGCTGCGCCGCGAGCTTGGGGTCGAGCTGGCGCACCGTCCCCGCCGCGGCGTTGCGCGGGTTCATGAACGTCGACTGCCCCTCCTGCGCGCGACGCTCGTTCAGCGCCTGGAAGTCGGGCAGCGACATGTACACCTCGCCGCGGACCTCGAGCAGCGGCGGGACGTCGCCGGGGTGAGTGGAACGAAGGCGGAGCGGGATCGTGGGGATCGTGCGCAGGTTGTGCGTGACGTCCTCGCCGACCTCGCCGTCACCGCGCGTCGCGCCGCGCTCCAGGACGCCGTCGCGGTAGAGCAGCGACATGGCCAGGCCGTCGATCTTGGGCTCGCAGACGTAGGCGAACTCCGCGTCGGCGATGCCCTCGCGCGCGAGGTGGTTGCGCATCCGCGCGACCCACGCGCGCAGCTCCTCCTCGGTGCGCGCGTTGGCCAGCGACAGCATCGGCTGCAGGTGGGCGACCTTCGCCAGCGACGAGACCGGCGCGCCGCCGACGCGCTGGGTCGGCGAGTCGGGCGTGCGCAGCTCGGGGTGCGCGGCCTCGATGGCGCGCAGCTCGTCGAGCAGCGCGTCGTAGGCGTCGTCGCCGATCTCGGGATCGTCGAGGACGTAGTAGCGGTGGCCGTGGTGGGCCAGCAGCGCGCGCAACTGCGCCGCGCGCTTCTCGGTCACCGCCTACTCGACCTCCTGCGCCGCGGGCGCGAGCAGGCGCTCGAGGTCTGAGGCGGAGAGCGGGCCGATGCCGTCGTGGTGGGTGAGGTCGAGGTGCATGGGCGTCACGGCGATCTTGCCCGCCGCGACGGCGACCAGGTCGGTGCCCGGTTCGTCCTCGTACCCCGGCTCGGCGCCGTAGATGAAGTACGTGCGCCGGGCGCGCGCGGGATCGCCGCCGCCGTCGCCCTCGCCGTCGGTCGGGTCCAGCCGGTCGCGGTAGATCCGCTTGCCCAGCCGCGCGACCGCGACGCCGTGCGGCTCGCCGGCCGGCACGTTGACGTTGAGCAGCGTGCTCGGCGGCAGCGGCACGGCGGCGAGCTCGCCGACCACGCGCGCGGTGAAGCGCGCCGCGGCGTCGAAGACGAAGTCCTCGCCCAGCCGGAAGTCCATCTCGCGCTTCTCGGACTGCTGGGAGACCGCGATGGCCGGCAGCCCGAGCATCAGCCCCTCCATCGCGGCCGCGACCGTGCCGGAGTAGGTGACGTCGTCGCCGAGGTTGGCGCCGTGGTTGATGCCGGAGACGACGACCTCGGGCGTCCAGCCCTCGACGAGGCCGAGGCTCGCCAGGCGCACGCAGTCCACCGGCGTGCCGTCGGTGGCGTAGCCGCAGGTCCCGTCGCCGAAGTCGATGCGCTCGACCGCCAGCGCCCGGCGCGTCGTGATCCCGCGCCCGATCGCCGAGCGGTTGCCGTCGGGCGCGACGACCGCGAGGTCGACGCCCGGCACCGTCAGCAGCTCCCGCCGCAGGCGCTGCAGCCCCTCCGCGTCGATCCCGTCGTCGTTGGTCAGCAGCACGCGCACGCCTCCAGCTTAAGGGCAGCGACACAGGCGCGCCGGCATGAACGCGGCCCGTTCCGGGCACGCTTGGGAGTGGCTGAGAACCACCCGTTCCTACCGGAGGAGAACCCGTTCCATGCTGTGGCTCATCTTGGGCATCGTGCTGCTGGTCATCGCCATCGCCGGCGGCGCCATCATCCATCCCATCCTGTTCGTGCTGGCGATCGTGGCGCTGGTCATCTTCTTCAACGGCTACCGCGGCCGCGGCGCGGCGCTGTAGCTGACCGAGGCGAGGTACAGCCCGTGCGGCGACGCGGTCGGCCCCGCGTCGGCGCGCGGGCGCCCGTCGAGCAGGTCGACGAACGACTGCAGGCTGCGGCGACCCGTCGCCACCTGCAGCATCGTCCCGACGAGCACGCGGTTCATGTGGCGCATGAACGCGTCGGCGGTGATCCAGAACTCCAGGCGCTCGCCGAGGTCGTGCCACTGCGCGCCGAGCACCACGCGGTCGAAGCGGACGTGCTCGGTCTCGGTCGGCGTGAACGCCGTGAAGTCGTGGCGGCCGATCACCGCGGCGGCGCAGGCGTGCAAGGCGTCGCGGTCCATCGGATAGGGCCAGTGCAGCGCGCGCCGCGCGTCGAAGACCGACCGCGCGCTGCGGGTCAGCACGCGGTAGCAGTAGGTCCGCGAGGTCGCGTCTCGGCGCGCGTCGAAGCCGTCGGGCGCCGGCTCGGAGGCGAGCACCGCGATGTCGTTGGGCAGCAGCGCGTTGAGGCCCTCGGCGCGCAGCGCCTCGCCCGGATGCGAGGCGACCTGCCCCCACGCGTGCACGCCGCGGTCGGTGCGCCCGGCGACGGTGAGCTCGAGCGGCCTCCCGCCGCGCAGCGCGGCGAGCGCCTCCTCCAGCGTCGATTGGACGCTGCGCAGGCCGGGCTGGCGCGCCCAGCCGGCGAACGCCGTGCCGTCGTACTCGACGGTGAGCCGTGCCGCGGCCATCGAAGGCGGCAGGCTACGCGATCGCTTCCCGGCGCCCTAGTTGCGGCCGAACAGGTTCAGCAGCGACAGGAAGATGTTGACGATCGAGACGAAGATCCCGGTCGCCAGCCAGATGACGTCGTCCTCGGTCGCGTGGCGGCGGACGTAGTTGAAGTCCACGATCAGCAGCGCCGAGGAGACGACCAGCACGGCGATCGACAGCAGCGGGTTGCCGCCGGCGCCGAAGAGCAGCAGCACGAGCGAGATCGCGAACAGGCCGAGCATCGCGAAGCTCAGCGGGCGGATCCACTTGGCGAGGTCCTTCGACGTCGCCATGCCGTAGGCGCCCATGCCGAGCGTGATCAGCGCGGTGCCGCCGGCGGCCTGCGTGAGCGTCGCCTTGTCGGTCGAGGCGTAGTACGAGAGCACCGGGCCGAGGCTCAGGCCCAGGATGAGCGCCAGCGCGAACAGCCAGCTGATGCCGAGCGCGCCGCGGCGCAGCGGGGCGGCGAAGGACTGCGCGAAGAGCATGCCGATGGCGACGAAGCCGAGGATCCGGGCGGTCCCAAACTCGAGGTCGTGCCCGATCACCGAGCCCAGCGCGAGGAAGCCGATCGCCAGGCCGACCAGGAACATCGTCTGGCCGAAGATCGTCGCGGTGCTCACGCGCGCGGGCGCGCGGGTGCCCGCGTAGGCGCTGCCGTACAGGTCGCTCATGGAACCGGAGGGTAGTCGCTTGGCGGGCGGCTCGCGAGCGTGCACAATCGCGGCGTGCGCAAGCTCCAGAGCCAGGGCGTCCACCACATCACGATCGTCGGGGCCGACCGCCAGACGTCGATCGACTTCTGGGAGGGGGTGCTCGGCATGCCGTTCGTCTTCGAGCAGCCCAACCTCGACAACGCCGCCGAGAGCCACCTCTACTTCGATCCGGGCGACGGCCGCCTGATCACGATCTTCACCAACGAGGAGCGCACCGCCGACCCGGCGCGCACCCCGACAGAGGCCGGCTGCGTGCACCACCTCGCGTTCGCGGTGTCCAACGCGACGTTCCGCCAGGCCGTCGAGCGCCTCGACGAGCGCGGCATCGACCACAGCGGCGTCAAGGACCGCGGGTTCATGGACTCGATCTACTTCACCGACCCGCTCGGCCTGCTGATCGAGCTGGCGTCCTACCGCTTCGAGCCGCCTCACGGCTTCACCCACGCCGAGGTCCTCCTGGAGGCCCACAAGCTCCGCGTCGCCCGCGACGACTACAACATCGCGCCGGTGCATCTGGCCGACGCCATCGAGGCGATGACGGAACGCTCACGCGGGTCGCTGTCGCGGCCGTGAACGACGACGGGCGCCCCGGAGGGCGCCCGTCATCAAGCTTCGGTGCTGCGCGAGCTCAGACGAGCTCGATGAACACCATCTCGGTCGAGTCGCTGCGACGCGGGCCGAGCTTGAGGATGCGGGTGTAGCCGCCGGGCCGGTCCACGTAGCGCGGCGCGACCTCCTCGAACAGCTTGTGCACGGTGAACTTGTCCTGGCCCAGGATCGACAGGGCCTGGCGGCGGGCGTGCAGGTCGCCGCGGCGGGCGAGCGTGATCAGCTGCTCGACCTCGGGCTTGACGGCCTTGGCCTTGGCCTCGGACGTCTTGATCCGCTCGTGCTGGATGATCTCCTTGCAGAGGTTGGCCAGCAGGGCCTTGCGGTGCGCGCTGTCGCGGCTGAGCTTGTGACGGGTCTTCTGATGGCGCATGGTCTCTTGTCCTTCTCAGTCGTCGCGCAGGGCCAAGCCACGCGCGTGCAGCGTCTCGATGACCTCGTCGATGGACTTCTTGCCGAAGTTCGGGATCGCGGCCAGCTCGCCCTCGGACTTCGAGATGAGGTCGCCCACCGTCTGGATCCCGGCCCGCTTGAGGCAGTTGTAGGAGCGGACGCCGAGCTCGAGCTCCTCGATGAGGATGTCGTGCATCGGGCCCTGGCTCGTCGCGCCGGCGCCGTTGACGCCGGGCACCTGGCCGGCATCCAGCGCGCCGCCGGGACCGGCCCGGAGCTCCTCGATGCGGTCGGCGTCGGTGAAGATCGCCAGCTGCGATATCAGGATCTCGGCGGCCTCGCGGAGCGCGGCCTGCGGGTCGATCGAGGAGTCGGTCTCGATGTCGAGCGTGAGCTTGTCGTAGTCGGTGCGCTGGCCGACGCGCGCCTGCTCGACGGCGTAGGCGACGCGGCGGACCGGGGAGAAGATCGAGTCGATCGGGATCACGCCGATGGGCTGATCGGGCGACTTGTTCTCCTCGGCGGGGCGGTAGCCACGGCCGCGACCGATCGTCATGTACATCTCGAGCTTGGTCTTCTTCTCGAGCGTCGCGATGTGCACGTCGGGGTTGAGGATCTCGACGCCCGCGGGCAGGTCGATGTCCTTGGCCGTGATCTCGCCCGGGCCGGTGACGACCAGCGGGGCCTCGATCTCGGTCGCGTCCGAGTGCATGCGGCAGACGATGCCCTTGAGGTTCAGGACGATGTCCGTGACGTCCTCCGTGACGCCCTTGATCGTGGAGAACTCATGGGCGACGCCCTCGATCCGCACGCTGGTGACGGCCGCACCGGCCAGCGAGGAGAGCAGCACACGGCGCAGCGAGTTGCCGAACGTGTAGCCGAAGCCGCGGTCGAGGGGCTCGATCACGAACGAGCCGCGATGCTCCTCGACGGATTCGCTGGTGATGCGAGGGATCTGGAAGTCGAGCACTGGGAGGTCCT
>JAOPZD010000251.1 GCA_025964295.1 Conexibacter sp. | reverse complement strand
CGGCGGCAGAAGTCGACCTCGTCGGAGTAGACGAAGAACTGCGGGTCGAACCAGCCGATGTCGCGGGCGGAGTCGCGGCGCACGAGCAGCGCGGCCGACTGCGCCCAGTCCACGATTCGCGTGCGCCGGCCGCGGCTCTGGACCGTCAGCCTGCGGTGCAGGAACAGCGCGCCGATCAGGGCGGTCGCCGGCGTGGGGAAGCGCCACGCCGATGGCTGGACGGTTCCCTCGGGGCGCAGCAGCTTGGCGCCCGCCGCGGCGGCCTTGGGGTGCTCCTGCAGCGCCGCGTGCAGGGCAGCGGTCGCGCCCGGGCGCAGCTCGGAGTCCTCGTTGAGCAGCAGGCAGAACCGGCCCCGCGACCGCTGCAGCAGGTGGCTGTCGTTCTCGCCCTTGCCGCGCCGCTGGTCCAGCGCGACGACCTCGGTCACCGTCGGATGCCGGCGCGCCGCGCCGGCCGAGCCGTCGGTCGACGCGTTGTCGAGGACCAGCACCTCGGTCTCGAACGGCAGCGCGGCGCGCTCGGCCGCGATCGCGTCGAGGCAGTGCACCAGCAGCTCGCGCTGGTTGGTGTTGACGACGCAGAAGGAGACCTCGACGCCCAAGGGGCCGTCAGGCTGCCATATCCGGTTCGCTGACCGGTGCCTCACCGATGAGGTTCAGGGCGGTGACGGTCGCGCCGGCCCAGTCCGCGCCGTCATGCAGCGGTCGGAGCACGACCCGCGCCACCACGCCCGGGACGAGCACGAACGCATCGTCCTCCGGCGCGAACCCGGGCGCCGCGATCCGCACACCCCAGGCCAGCCGGTCGCTGACCAGCTCAACCATCCGCGCTTGGGGGACAGTCCCCCAACCTCCGCTCAACATTAACCCACGTTGGGGGACAGTCCCCCAATCTGGGCTCAACAGTTGGGCGTTCAGGGTGAAGGTGGTCGGCTGTAGCGGTGGGCCGGTCGGGAAGTGGGCGGATTGTGCGATGAGCTCGCCGTCGGTGGTGCGCAGCGTGGCGATGACGGCGTCGTGGGCCGGTGGGCCGAAGCGGTAGGCGTAGGCGGCGTCGGCGAAGCGGCCGAGCAGGCCTTCGACGTTGTGGGCGACCGTCGCGTGCGCGTCCACGCGCAGTGGCGCGCTTGCCTCGGCGATCGCGTGCGTGCCGTCGGCCAGCAGCGCGACGTGGAGGATGGCATCGAGCGGCTCGGGGCCGTCGTTGGCGACATGGACGTCGACGCCGTTGAGGCCCTCGTCGACGAGCCACAGCGCGCGCGGTGCCAGCGCACGGCGCAGGTGGGCGAGCGCGACCTTCGGTGCACCGCGGTGATCGAGCAGGCCCCAGCCGGCGCCCGGAGCCAGGTCGCGGGACCACAGCACCAGGCCGCCCCCGCACGGCGACGCGCTGCGCCGCCACTCGCCGAAGACCGCGGCCATCACCTCGCCGCCGACCTGCCGCCCGAGCGCGAGGTAGCGCGCCCGATCGGTGGCGCGCAGCGCGGCCGGGTCGACCCCGTAGAGCTCGCGCAGGTAGTGGTCGCGCACGTCGGCGAAGTCCCAGTCGGCGCCGACGTCGCGCATGACGCCCGCGGCCGGGTCGAGGTCGTCGCCGTCCGGCACGTGGGCCAGCGCCAGGCACTCCGCGGCGAAGCGCACGCCCGCGGTCCGCGCGTCGCTCAGCGGGCGCCGGTAGCCGCCGACGCCGAAGTAGTTCGCCACGCCCGTGCCCGGATGGAACGGCAGCGCGCCGCCGCACGGCGCCGACGGGACGTAGGGCACGTCGGCGCCCGCCTCCCGCGCCAGCCCCGGCAGCAGCTCCCCGAACAGCTCGCCGCGTCCGAGCGCCGCATCGACACCGAACATCGCCGCCTGCTGCTCGACCTCGCTGTTGCCGCACAGCACCGCCAGCGACGGGCGCCCGGCGACCTGGGCGAGCAGCGCCCGCGCCTCGGCGACCGCCCGCGCCCGGAAGCCGGGATCGGCGATCGGGTAGTCGAGGTTGGCGTAGGTGAAGTCCTGCCACACCAACATCCCCAGCTCGTCGCAGAGGTCGTGGAACTCCGGGGTCTCCGGCACGCCGATGCCGGGCAACCGCACCATGTTGCACCCGGCGTCGCGCAGCGTCTCGAGCGTCGGGCGCACCTCGTCCTCGGCCACCGGCGTCCACACCGCGCCGCGCGCGAAGACGCCGACGCCGTTGACGGCCAGCGCGAGCGCGTCGCGGTCGGCGTCGAAGCCCGGGCCGGGGGAGAGGGCGCGAAAGCCCGTCCGGCCCAGTCCGATCCGCTCGCCGTCGATGACCAGGGCAACGTCATGGAGAACGGGGACGCCGTGCGTGTGCGGCCACCACCGCTGCACCCCGGGAACGCGCACCTCGCCCCGGACGCGCCCGTCGGCCGCGACGGCGAGCGTGGCGCGCGCCGTCCCGACGACCGCCTCGACCCTCGCCGGAGGCGGCGCCTCGTCCGGCCCCACCCACGCGCTGATCGCCAGGACGCCGTCGTCGCCCTCCACGCGCGGTCGCAGCGCGACGTCGTCGACCCAGACGCTCCCCAGCGCGCGGCGCACGAGCCACACCGGGCGCCACGGACCGACGATCTCCGGCCCCGGCGCGAAGCCGGGAGCCCGGCCGATGACCGACGTTCGCACGAAGCGCAGCGCGCCGCCGTTGTCCACCACCTTGGTCCGCCACCGCTGGCGGGGGCGCTTGGGCTGCGCCGCGAGCAGCTCGTCCAGCGGCCGGCAGCGGATCTCCACCACATTGCCTTGCCGGCGGAGCGCGAGCCCGTCCAGGGCGACGTCGTAGGCGGCGAACATCGACTCGTCGCCCAGCACCGGTGTCTCGTTGACGAGCACCTCGTACCACGTCGCGATCCCGTCGACCGCGAGCGACGACCAGTCGGCGCCGTCGAACTCCGCGCGGAAGACGCCGCCGCCGACGTCGGCGAACGCCAGCCGCCGGACCTCCAGCCCCTCCTGCTCAGGCCAGCGCGGCATCCAGCCCGCCGGTCGCCCGCCGCCACGCGCCGGCGAGGTCGGCGATGCGCGGCGCCGGGTCGAACGCGCGCCGGCGGGCCAGCCGCAGCGACAGCACCTTGCAGCCGTCGACGATCTCGCCCATCGCGGCGATCGCCTCGCCCGCCGCGCCGTCGCGGCCCAGCAGCCAGTCGACCTCCGCCGCCAGCAGCTCGAAGCCGCTGCCGACCATCCGCACCGTCGCGAACGCGTAGGCGTGGTAGGTCGCCTCGTCGCCCTCCAGCAGCCCGGGCAGGTCGCGCTCCAGCGCGAAGCCGAAGCGCTCGAACGGGTTCGAGCGCGGCCGCAGCGCCAGGTGGCGCCCCAGCAGCGCGCGCGCCTGCGCCCGCAGCTCCTCGCCGGTCAGGCGCGGCCCCGCGTCGAAGCGCACCAGCTCGCAGTAGGGCGGCAGGTCCCCGGGCGTGAAGACGCCGCGGTAGTCCTCGCCGCGCAGCTCGTAGAGCCCGGCGTTGTGGAAGTAGCGCAGCACCTGCGCGTCGCGGTCGATCGCCTCGGCGATCACCGTGGTCTTGACGTGCTCGCTGCGATACGACGTCGACGCCGTGTCGGGCAGGAACCACGCGTCGAGCTCGACGGTCATCGTCCGCCCGGCCGCGAGCTGCCCGGCGATCTGGTCGGGGACCGAGCGGTAGGGCTGCATCTCGTGGACGTCGATGCCGTAGAGCCGCTCGAGGTCGCCCGGGTCCGGCTTGAAGAACGTCCACTGGTCGCCCTCGAAGTCCAGCCGGACCGTCGCGCCGATCGCCGCCAGCGGCTCGTCGCCGCGCGCGTGCAGCAGCTCGATCCAGACGTCGGAGTAGCAGTTGGTCTCGACGTAGGTGCGGTCGGCGGCCGAGTGCACCGCGTGCGGGACGTAGGCCGCAGGATCGGCGCCGAGCAGGCTGACCATCCCGGCGGCGACGCTCACGCGGCGTCGCCCCGGTCGCCCCACAGCAGGCCGCGCACGGGCTCGGGCCACGCGCGCACGTCCATCCCGTGCGTGCGCAGCAGCGCGAGCACGATCCGCTCGTGGCCGAACCCGAGGCACGCGGTGTGCGCCGGCGCGCCGTCGGCGGTCGTGATCCCGTACAGGCCCGAGAAGTGGTCCTGGTGGTAGTTGAACGAGGCGATCGCCGTCGGCTCCGGCCCCGCGATCTGCACGAGGATCTCGAACTTCAGCGCCTGCTCGCGCTGCGAGGTGGCCATCATCCGGCCGGCGCGCCCGAAGAACGGGTCGTTGGCGACGTCGAAGCTCGCGGCCAGGCCCAGCCCGCGCAGGAGCGCCAGCGCGCGGTCGCGCCAGCCGTCGCGCCAGGACTGCACCGTCTCGGGCTCGGCGATGCGGACCAGCTCGCGCATGTGGAACATCTGCAGCCGCGCCGGGTCGCCCGACGGCTCGTGGCGAAACGCGTAGGACCCGCCCGGGTCGATCGTCACGCCGCCCCCGGGCAGCGTGCCCCGCCGGGCGACCGCGGGGTAGACCGGGTAGCAGACGGCCGGCGTCAGCATCAGCTCGCTGGGGTGCTGGTGCTCGCTCCAGTCCTCGTGGCGGCCGGCGCGCTCGGCCATCCCGCGCGCCTGCGCCTCGGAGCCCTCGAACGCGAAGACCGAGCCCGCCAGGTGCGGGAAGTTCTCCAGGTAGCCGAGGTCCTCGATCTGCTTGCGCGGCAGGACCGGCGGGAAGCGCAGGACCTCGGGCGTCTCGCCCGCGTCGAGCGCCACGCGCGTCACGTGGGCGTCGAAGCGCAGGCGGACGTCCTCGTAGTCGCCGCCGCGGCCGTAGACGCCGGGCACGCCGGACGGGATCAGGTGCCCGGCCGCGACCAGCTCTTCCATCAGCGCCGCCTGGTCGGGCGACGCGGGGCGGTACTCGGCCATGGGGCGCTAGGCCTCCTTGGCGATCAGCAGCAGGCCGGCGTTGGTCTGGTGCAGCCGGTCGTTGGCCACCATCAGCGCCGCTGACATCGAGTCGCGCAGGTGGCGGCCGATGCTGAACGGCGTGTCGTTCTTGAAGCCGACGATGCCGCACACGCCCATCGCGCCCTGGCAGACGCGCGGCGCCTGCTCCGACGCGGTCAGCTTGAGGTTGTTGAAGTGCAGGGCGAACGCCATCGTCGACAGCCGCTCGCGATCCTCGTCGGCGGCCAGGAACTCCTCCAGCGCGCTGTGGACCTCGGCGCGCAGCATCGCCAGCTGCGTCATGACGTGGCTGAGCTTGAGGGCGGCGGGGACCGGCTCGCCGGGCGCGCGGCGCGCGGCGGCGCGCACGAAGGCGCGGGCGCGGTCGAACGCGTCGGTGGCGATCCCGAGCCACACGTGCGCCCAGAGCAGGTGCGAGATCGGGACCATCGACTCGGTGGCGATCGTCGAGAACGGCGCGGGCAGCGCCTGCCCGGGGGCGACCTGCGCCTTGACGACGAAGCCGGGCGAGCACGTGCCGCGCATGCCCAGCGGGTCCCACGTGCCGGTGACCTCCAGCGTCGTGGCGTCCGTGCGGTGCAGGACGGCGACCTGCTCGCCGGGCTGGGCGTCGGGATGGGCGCGCAGCGTCGTCAGCAGGTCGTCGGCGTGGCCGCCGTAGCTGACGGTCGGCGCCTGCTTCTCGAAGGTCAGGTCGTCGCTGCCGTCGAGGGGCGTGAGCGCGGCGACCGAGCGGCTCATGTCCCCGCCGGTGCCGACCTCGGAGGTGGCCGAGGCGATCAGCCGCTGCTCGGCGACCAGCGCGCGGACGTAGTCCTCCAAGAACGCGGAGTCGCCCTGGTGGCGGACGATCGTCGCGACCTGGATCTGGTGCATGGCGAAGACCATCGCGGTCGCGCCGCAGCGGCGGCCGAGCTCGAAGCACGCGGTGGCGATCGCGCTCAGCGAGACGCCGGCGCCGCCGTGCTCGGCGGGCACGTAGGCCGAGAGCGCCTGCTGCTCGCGCAGCGCGGCGACGGCCTCGGCCGGGAAGCGGGCGTTGCGGTCGACGTCGTCGGCGTGGACGGCGGCGATCTCGGCGACCTGGCCGATCCCCGCGAGGAAGGCGGCGTCGCGATCGGAGGCGACGGTCATGCGGCCTGCGCCTCGAGCTTGGCCAGGGCCTCGGAGATCGAGGCCACCGACTCGAAGACGCTGCGCTTGAGCATCTCGTCGGGGAACTCGACGTCGAAGGCGTCCTCGAGCGCGAGCATGACGTTGACGCTCGCGTGCGACGTCATGCCGGCCTCATAGAGGCTGTCGCCGTCGGCGAGCGTGGCGACGTCGACGGAAAGGCGACCATGCTCCTTGACGATGTCCCGGACTGCTGCAGAAGGCACGACCCTGATTATCGGTGTTCTCCGGCCGGTTCTTGACCGGTGGCCCGATCATGTCCCCACGACGACCGCGGCGGCGTAGGCGTCCTCGTGCGTGAAGCTCAGGGCGAAGGCGCTCAGGCCGGCCGCCGAGGCCAACTCCGCCGCGCGACCGTGCAGCGCCAGGGATGGCGCGCCGCCGGGGTTGCGGACCACCTCGATCGAGGGCCAGGGCACCGCGACGTCGCCCGGCTCGAGGACCTTCATCGCCGCCTCCTTGGCCGCGAAGCGCGCGGCCAGCCGCAGCGGATCGGGGCCGGCGCCGGGGGTCGCGCTCGGGGTGCAGCTCGCGACCTCGGCGGGCGTGTAGACGCGCTGGAGGTAGCGCTCGCCGTGCTCGGCGAGGGCGGCGGCCACGGTGGCGGCCTGGACGAGGTCGATCCCGACGCGCAGGGGCATCGGGACCGATCCTCGCAGGGGCGCCGGACTAGAGTGCCGCGCGTGCCCGCCGCCGTCCACCTCGCCCGCTGGAGCGCGGCCGACCACGCGCTGCTGACCGCCCTGAACGCCGATCCCGCGCAGATGGCGCACGTCGGCGGCGCCGAGAGCGCGGAGAAGATCGCCGAGCGCCAGGGGCGCTACGAGGCCGACCCGGGGCAGTTCAAGATCGTCGACGACGCCACCGGCGCGGGCGCCGGCTGGGTCGGCTTCTGGGCGCGCGAGTGGCGTGGCGCGCCGGTCTACGAGATCGGCTGGTCGGTCCTGCCGGCCTTCCAGGGCGCCGGCGTGGCGAGCGCCGCGACGGCGCTGGCGCTGGAGGCGGCGCGCGGGGCCGCGG
>JAOPZD010000228.1 GCA_025964295.1 Conexibacter sp. | reverse complement strand
CGCCCTCGACGGCCTGCGCGGCCTCGCCGCCGTCGGCGTCCTGGTCCTGCACGTGTGGATGTTCAGCTACGGCGACAGCCACCGGCCGCCGAAGGGCCTGCTGGACTTCTCGCTCGGCGAGCTGCGGCTGGGCGTCCAGCTGTTCTTCGTCCTCTCGGGCTTCCTGATCTTCCGGCCGTTCGTCGGCGCCGCGCTGGACGGCGCGCGCCACGGACCCCGCCTGAGCCGCTACGTGATCCGCCGGGCCGCGCGGATCCTCCCCGGCTACTGGCTCGCGCTCGCCGCCTCGTTCCTGCTGCTGCGCCACCTCGACCACCCGATGCAGATCGACCCCGCGCAGTTGCCGGTGTTCCTGCTGTTCGCCCAGAACCACTTCGAGGAGACGATCAAGCACCTCGACCCGCCGATGTGGACGCTGGCGATCGAGGTGTCGTTCTACGCGACGCTGCCGCTGGCCGGCTGGCTGGCGCTGCGTCTCGGGCCCTCCCGCACGCGGCAGCTGGCGCTGACCCTGACGGTCGTCGCCGCCGGCGCGCTGAGCACCGTCCTGGCCTACACCCATCACTGGCCGCAGACGCTGAGCACCTCGCTGCTGCCCCACCTGCTCGAGTTCGGCGCCGGCATGACCGCTGCGGTCCTCCTCCATGGCCGGACCCTCAACCGCCGCGCAGCCGGCGCGATCCTCCTCGCCGGCCTCGTCCTCGTCGTCGCCAACTCGTGGTGGCACGCGCTCGGCGTCGGCTCCAAGGAGCTGCGCAGCCTCGTCGGCGACGCCCCCGGCGTCGCGGGCATCGCGCTCGTCATGGCCGCGCTCGTCGCCGGGCCGTGGCGCGCCGTGCTGCTCGCGCGCGGCCCCGCGAAGTGGCTCGGCACCATCTCCTACGGCGTCTACCTCCTGCACTTCCCGGTGATCGTCGCGCTGCGGATGACCGGCCACTGGCCGCAGGACACGCTCGGCCGCCAGCTGCTCGCTGTCCTGGCGATCACGCTGCCCGCCGCGACGCTCAGCTGGTTCCTCGTCGAGCGCCCCGCGATCCGCTGGGCGCAGCGGGTGACCACCGGAAGGACCCGCGCGACCAGGCCCGAGCGCGAGCCGCGCCGCCAGCGCACCGGCGAGCGCCCCGCGCTGCGCCCGCAGCCCGCCGGCGGCGACACCTACAACTAGGCGGCCTCGCGCTCCACGATCGCCACGACGCCCTGGCCGCCCGCGGCGCAGACGGAGATCAGCGCGCGCCCCGAGCCCTTCTCGGCCAGCAGCTTGGCCGCCGTGGCGATGATCCGCCCGCCGGTCGCGGCGAACGGATGCCCCGCCGCCAGCGACGAGCCGTTGACGTTCAACTTGTCGCGGTCGATCGACCCCAGCGCGCCGTCGAGCCCCAGCCGCGAGCGGCAGAACTCCGCATCCTCCCAGGCCGCGAGCGTCGCCAGCACCTGCGAGGCGAAGGCCTCGTGGATCTCATAGAAGTCGAAGTCCTCCAGGCCGAGCCCCGCCCGCGCCAGCATCTTCGGCACCGCGTAGACCGGGGCCATCAACAACCCCTCGTCGCCGTGGACGTACGACACCGCCGCCGTCTGGGAGTGCGTCAGGTGCGCGAGCACCGGCAGCCGGCGCTCCGCCGCCCACGCATCGGTCGCCAGCAGGACCGCCGACGCGCCGTCCGAAAGCGGCGTCGAGTTGCCCGCCGTCATCGTCGCGCCGTCCTCGCGCGCGCCGAACACCGGCTTGAGCTTGGCCAGCTTCTCGACCGAGGAGTCCGGCCGCAGGTTCTGGTCGCGGGGCAACCCCAGGAACGGCGTCACCAGGTCATCGAAGAACCCGCGGTCGTAGGCGGCGGCCAGGCGCTGATGCGACAGGGCGGTCAGCTCGTCCTGCGCCTCGCGCGCGATCCCCCACTGGCGCGCGGTGATCGCCGCGTGCTCGCCCATCGACAGCCCGGTGCGCGGCTCGGCGTTGCGCGGCACGTCGGGCGCGAGGTGCGACGGCCGGACGTGCGCGAGCAGCTTGACGCGCTCGGCCGTCGACTTGGTGGCGTTGACCTTGACCAGGAGCCGGCGCAGGTCGTCGTTGACGCCGAGCGGCGCGTCGCTGGTCGTGTCGACGCCGCCGGCGATCGCCACGTCGATCTGCCCCAGGGCGATCTTGTTCGCGGCGAGGATCGCGGCCTGGATGCCGGTGTCGCACGCCTGCTGGACGTCGAACGCGGCGGTCGCGTCGTCCAGCGCGCTGCCCATCACGCACTCGCGTGCCAGGTTGAAGTCGCGGGCGTGCTTGAGCACGGCGCCGGCGACCAGCTCGTCGACGGTGTCGCCCGCGAGGCCGAAGCGCGCGACGAGCCCGTCGATCGTGCTCGTGAGCATGTCCTGGTTGGACGCCTGCGCGTAGGGGCCGTTGGAGCGCGCGAACGGGATGCGGTTGCCCCCGAGGATCGCGGCGCGCCGGACCGGGGAAGGATCGGTGGAGTTCTTCTGCTTGGCCATGATGACATCAAAGAATGTAACATCGAACCGTGTCGCAAGCCGCTGATCGTTACCAACGCCTCTCGTCCACGCCGCCCGGCCGCTTCCTCGTCGGCCGCCTCGGCCTCCCGGAGTCGACGCCCCTGCGGCGCTACGAGCCGGGCCAGCCGCTGCTCGACGGCCCCGCCCTGATCGGCGGCGTGCCCGAGCACCGGCTCCTGTCGACCGTCGAGCGCGTCCTCAAGGGCGCCGGCGCCGACGCGCTCTCGGCCGCCCCGGCCGACGGCGCGGAGACCAGGCTCGCCGCCGTCGTCTTCGACGCCTCCGGCATCACCGCCTCCGACGACCTGCACGCGCTGCGCGACTTCTTCTCGCCGGTCATGTCGCGGATCGGCGCGTCCGGGCGCCTGCTCGTCCTCGGCACGCCGCCCGAGCACGCGGCCGACCGCCGCCACGCCGTCGCCCAGCGCGCGCTGGAGGGCTTCGTCCGCTCGGCGGCCAAGGAGCTGCGCCACGGCGCGACGGGCAACCTGGTGTACGTCGCGCCCGGCGCCGAGGACGACCTCGAGTCCACGTTGCGCTTCTGCTTGTCGTCGAAGTCGGCGTACGTGTCGGGGCAGGTCATCCGGGTGACCGCCGGCGAGTCGAGCACGCCCAAGGACTGGGAGAAGCCGCAGGCCGGTCGCGTCGCGGCGGTCACCGGCGCGTCGCGCGGGATCGGCGCCGCGATCGCCCAGACGCTCGCGCGCGACGGCGCCCATGTCATCGCCATCGACATCCCGCCGCAGGGCGAGGACCTCGCGACGGTCGCCAACGCGATCGGCGGCGCGGCGCTGGCGCTCGACATCACCGCCGCCGACGCGCCCGCCGCGCTGGCCGCCTACCTGCAGGAGCGCCACGGCGGCGTCGACGTCGTCGTCCACAACGCCGGGATCACCCGCGACCGGACGCTGGCGCGGATGAAGCCCGAGCGCTGGGACGCCGTCCTCGACGTCAACCTGTCCGCCCAGGAGCGGCTCAACGACGCGCTGCTGATGGGCGACCTGATCGGCGACGGCGGCCGGGTCGTCACCGTGTCGTCGATCGGCGGGATCGCGGGCAACCGGGGCCAGACCAACTACGGCACGTCGAAGGCGGGCGTGATCGGGATCGTCGAGACGCTCGCGCCGGAGCTCGCGCGGCGCGGCGCGACGATCAACGCGGTCGCTCCCGGGTTCATCGAGACGCAGATGACCGCCGCGATGCCGCTGTTCGTCCGCGAGGGCGGGCGGCGAATGAACTCGCTGGCCCAGGGCGGGCTGCCGATCGACGTCGCCGAGACGATCGCCTGGTTCGCCGGCCCGGGGAGCGGCGGCGTCAACGGCAACGTCGTGCGCGTGTGCGGCCAGTCGCTGATCGGGGCGTGAGCGTGGGCAACCCGGACCCGGACACGACGACGACCCGCACGCTCGGCGGCGCGCCGTCGACGGCGACGCTGTACCCGCGGGCGGTCGCGGGCTCCTACGCGCTGCCGCTGCTGCGGCGCGTGCCGGTCCTCGGACCGGGACGCGGCAACGGCGCCGCCGCCCTGCCCGACCTCGCCTTCGCGCTGGAGGACGTCGCGCTCGACGCCGGCCACGTCGCCGGCTACGCGCGCGTCTGCGGCTTCGGCCTGCGCGACGCGCTGCCGCCGACCTACCTGCACGTCCTCGCGTTCCCGCTGGCGATGCGGCTGATGACCGACTCGGCGTTCCCGTTCGGCGTCCTGGGGCTGGTCCACGTCGCCAACCGGATCGAGCACGTCCGGCCGGTCAGCGTCGCTGAGCAGCCGTCGTTCCGGGTCCACGCCGAGGGGCTGCGCGACCATCCGCGCGGGCGCCAGTTCGACGTCGTCGCGGTGGCGACGGTCGACGGCGAGCGCGTGTGGGAGGGGCGCTCGACCTACCTGCGCCGCGGCGGCGGGGGCGGCGACAGCGCCAAGGACGACAACAAGTCCGGAGACCGCCCCGCGCCGCCCGCCGCCGAGGCCGTGTGGAAGGTGCCCGGCGACATCGGCCGTCGCTACGGCGCGGTCTCGGGCGACCGCAACCCCATCCACCTGCACAACCTCAGCGCACGCCTCTTCGGGATGCCGCGCGCGATCGCCCACGGCATGTGGCTCAAGGCCCGCGTCCTGGCGGCGCTGGAGCCCGAGCTGCCGGCGGCCTTCGCCGTCGACGTCCGCTTCAAGCGCCCCGTCCTGCTGCCCGCGACCGTCGGCTTCTCGACCGAGCCGGCCCCGGACGGCGGCGGCCGCGCCTTCGCGCTGCACGACGCGCAGCGCGGGATCCCGCACCTCGACGGGCGTGTCAGCTCCTAGCGCGACCGGGTAACGCCGGGGGCATGGCCTCCTCCTCCGGCACCGCCCTCGACGAGCAGCTCAACAAGTACCTGGCCGACGCGCACTCCATCGAGGAGCAGGCGCTCGCCCAGATGCGCGCGGCGCCCGCCATTGCCGGCGATCCCGAGCTGGCCGACGCCTTCGAGCAGCACCTCGGCGAGACCGAGCGCCACGAGCGGCTGGTCCGCGAGCGGCTGGAGGCGCGCGGCGGCTCGCCCTCGCGGTTCAAGAAGGTGGTCATGGAGCTGGGCGGCAAGGGCTTCATCCTGTTCGCGCGCAGCCAGCCCGACACGCCGGGCAAGCTGACCGCGCACGCCTACTCCTACGAGGCGCTGGAGCAGGCGTCCTACGAGCTGCTGCGCCGCGTCGCGGAGGCCGCCGGCGACACCGAGACCGCCGACGTCGCCACGACGATCCTGCGGGACGAGTACGCGATGGGCCAGCGGCTCGCCGAGCGCTTCGACCGCGCCGTCGACGCCTCGCTGCGCGAGGTCGCCCGCGACGACCTCAGCGCCCACGTCATCACCTACCTCACCGACGCCCACGCGCTGGAGAGCCAGTCGATCGGCCTGCTGGAGCAGGCCGAGAAGGTCGGCGGCGACCCCGAGCTGATCGCGATCTACCGCGACCACCTCGACGTCACGCGCGAGCAGGCCGGGCTGGTGGAGGCGCGCCTGGAGCTGCTCGGCGCCGCGCCGTCGAAGGTCAAGGACGCCGCCATGCGCCTCGGCGCGTTCAACTGGGGCGGCTTCTTCCTCGCCCACCCCGACACGCCCGGCAAGCTCGCCGCGTTCGCCTATGCCTACGAGCACCTCGAGATCGCCGGCTACGAGCTGCTGGCCCGCGTCGCCGCGCGGGCCGGCGACGGCTCGACCGAGGCGCTCGCGCGCCGCATCGCGACCGAGGAGCGCATGGCGGCCACGCGCCTCAAGGGCGCCTTCGACCGCGCGGCCCGCGCGGCGCTCGAGGCCCAGGGCGTGGCCTAGGCGGCCGGCAGGCCGCTCAGGCGCTGCGCGATCGCCGCCGCCGGCATCGGCCGGCCGAGGCCGAAGCCCTGCGCGGCGTCGCAGCCGAGCGCGCGGACGACCGCGAGGCACTCGTCGTCCTCGATCCCCTCCGCGACGACGCGCAGGCCGAGGGAGCGGCCGAGGTCGACGATCGTGCGGGCGATCGCGCGGTGGGCGGTGGAGGTCGCGACGTCGGTGATGAAGCTGCGGTCGATCTTGAGCTCGTCGACGGGCAGCGAGGCCAGGCGCGACAGCGAGGCGTGGCCGGTCCCGAAGTCGTCCAGCGACAGCCCGACGCCCAGGCGGCGCAGCGCCTCCAGGACGGCGACGCAGCGCTCGGCGTCGGCGAGCACCGACGTCTCGGTGACCTCGAAGCGCAGCGCCGACGGCGGCAGCCCGTGGCGGTCCAGCGCGGCGGCGACGATGCCCGGCAGCTCGACGTCGAGCAGGTTGGCGGCGGCGAGGTTGACCGCGACCTCGAGCTCGAGGCCGTCCTCCGAGCGCCATGCGGCGGCATCGCGCAGCGCGAGCTCGAGGACCTCCAGCGCCAGCGGGCCCATCGCGTTGGTCTGCTCGGCCATTCCCAGGAACGCGGCCGGGGCGAGCAGCCCCTCGGTCGGGTGCTGCCAGCGGACGAGCGCCTCGGTGGAGACGATCCGGCCGGTCGCGAGGTCGAGCTTGGGCTGGTGGACGACCACGAGCTGGCCGGCGGCGATCGCGCCGCGCAGCTGACCGGCCAGCGCGAGCTGGTCGGGCGTGTGGCGATCCAGCCCGGCGTCGTAGACCTCGACGCCGGTGCGCCGCTCCTTGGCGAGGTACATCGCGACGTCGGCGTGCTGCAGCAGGCCGGACGCGTCGGACGCGTGGTCGGGGTGGTGGGCGATGCCGATCGAGCCGTCGACGCGCAGCGCGATGCCGCGCAGGTCGAACGGCTCCTCCAGGACGCGCAGGAGCCGCTGGGCGATGACCAGCGGGCGGTCGGCCGACGCGCCGGCGTGCGCCACGATGATCCCGAACTCGTCGCCGCCCAGCCGCGACAGGACGTCGCCCGGGGCCAGAACGGTGTCCAGCCGCGGGCCGATGCGGCGCAGCAGCTCGTCGCCGGCGGCGTGGCCGAGGGTGTCGTTGAGCTCCTTGAAGTGGTCGAGGTCGAGCAGCAGCAGCGACGCGCGGTCGCCGCGCCGGACGAGCTCCTCCAGGTGCCAGGTCAGCGCGCGGCGGTTGGCCAGGCCGGTCAGCTCGTCCGTGCGCGCCTCCGCGCGCCGCTCCCCGAGCTCGCGGACCTCGCGGAAGGTCAGCATCGTGCGCCCGACCGCGACCGCGATCGCCGCGACGGCCAGCGCGAAGGCCAGCGTCGGGACGGCGGCGAAGCGCGAGACGACGACGATCCCCAGCGCGACGAACGTGCACACCGACGGCAGGACCAGGACGCTCGCGCCGGCCCACTCCATCTCAAAGCGCCGCGCCCGCGTCCACGGCGCGAAGCTCATGATCGCGCAGCCGACCGGCCAGGACGCGCTGACCGGCGTGCCCGTCTCGTAGTCGCCGCTCGCGCTGAGGAACATGAAGATCGAGTCGCCGAGCGCGAAGACCGCGAGGCCGGCGCCGAGGACGAGCAGCGAGCGCATCGGGGCGCCGCCGTGGATGACCAGCGTCAGCGCGATCAGCGCCAGGACGAGCAGGTCGGCGACCGGGTAGGCCAGCGTGACCGCGACGGTCGCCAGGCTCCCGCCGGTGGCGTGGACGACCGGCCCGTACAGCGCCGCCGCGGCGACCGCGGCGACGGTGATCCCCGCGATCACCCCGTCGAGCCACATGCTGGCGTGGATCCGGGCGCCGCGGGCGCGCAGCAGCAGGCCGATCGCCAGGTACGCGGGCGGGTAGAAGCCCAGGAAGCCGAGGTCGGAGATCGACGGGACCGGCGCCGCGCCGACCGGGCCGATCTGGAGGAACCAGGCGACGTCGCCCAAACCCCACGACGTGATCGCCGCGGCGAGCGCGAGGCAGAACGCGCGCTCCTGCGGGACCCGGATCGCGCGGGCGACGACGAGCGCGACGGCGGCCACCAGCGCCGCGGTCGCCAGCCACGCGTCCAGCAGCGGGAGGTAGCGCTGCTGGCCGCGGACCAGCGGCAGCGTCGAGAGCAGGTAGCCGCCGGCGAGCAGGCCGACGCACAGCTCGAGCAGCCGGATCCCTGGCGTCACCGCGTGCGTGGAACGCATCTCCTCCACCAGCGTGTGAGTCGGCAGGGATCCGGCCGCGTCGCATCCCCCTATTGGGGTAGCCCGCCCGTCTGGGCTAGGCGACCAGCTCGAGCCCGGCGGCCTCGGCGACGTCGGCGTCGACCGGCTCGGCCGGCGGCGCCGGGTCGCGCAGGACGGCCCAGCACACGGCGGCGCCCACGGCGCACAGCGCGGCGCACGCCCACAGGGCGTCGTGCAGGCCGCTGACGTAGGACTGCGGGTCGCCGCCGCCCAGCGCCGCGCCGGCCGGGATCAGCGCGCCGAGCGCGGCGACGCCGACGGCGATGCCCGCCTGGCGGAAGGTGTCGTTGACGCCCGCGGCCAGGCCGCTCTGCTCCTCCGGCACCGACCCCAGGGCGAACGCCGTGATCGACGGGTTGAACAGGCCGGTGCCGATCATCGCCACGATCGAGCCGGGCAGGCCGATCGCCCACGACGAGTCGACCCGGGCCAGCGTCAGCAGCGCCATGCCGATGCCGACGAGCACCAGCCCGACCGTCACCATGGCCTTGCTCGACACGCGCTCGCCCAGGGCGCTCGTGGCGCCCGCGACGAAGAACATCAGGACGGTCGAGGGCAGGTACACGAGGCCGGCCTCGATCGCCGACAGCCCGAGGATCTGCTGCATGTACAGCGTGATGTAGAAGAACACCGCGAACCACGAGGCGGAGATCGCGAAGGCGCCGACCTGCGCACCGGTGAACGAGCCGCTGCGGAACAGCCCGAGCGGGAGCATCGGCTCGCGCACGGTCGACTCGATCGCCAGGAACGCGGCCAGCAGCGCGCCGGCGCCGGCGAACATCGCGACGATCTCCGTCGAGCCCCAGCCGTCCTCGTTGCCGCGCAGCAGCGCGAGGATCAGCAGGAACAGGCCGCCGGTGAGCGTCAGCAGGCCGCCGACGTCGACGCGGCGCGCGACCGGCGTGCGCGACTCCACGACGTAGGCGCGCGTGATCGCCAGGCACACCAGGCCGAGCGGGAGGTTGACGAGGAAGATCCAGCGCCAGCCCAGGCCGCTGGTCAGCGCGCCGCCGACGAGCGGGCCGACGGCGAACGAGGCGCCGATCGTCGCGCCGTAGGCGGCCAGCGCCCCGGCGCGCTCGCGGGCCTCGGGGAACGCGTTGGCCAGCAGCGCCAGCGAGACGGCGAACATGATCGCCGCGCCGATGCCCTGCACGGCGCGGAACGCGTTGAGGAAGGCGATGTCGCCGGCCAGCGCGCACAGCAGCGAGGCGACGGTGAAGATCGACAGGCCGATCGTGAAGAGGCGGCGACGACCGAAGCGGTCGGCCAGCGCGCCGGCGGTCAGGACGACCGAGGCGAGCGCCAAGGTGTAGGCGTCGACGATCCACTGCAGGCCGCCGAGGCCCGTGTGCAGGTCGTCGGCGATCTTCGACAGGGCGGTGTTGACCACGGCGATGTCGAGCATCAGCATCGCGGTGGCGACGCAGACCACGGTCAGCGTCCAGCGTTGGGTGCGGGGAGAAGGGGTCATCGTGAGCGCCACCCTGACGGCGCCGGTCGCGCCGCGAAATGCGGGGAATCCCCAGTCCCGCGTTCGGGCGTGGTGCCCGCACCCGCCGTGGTGCGGCTAGCCGGTGGCGGCCAGCGCGGCGACCGGCGCGACGCTCACCGGGATGCCGTTGAGCACCGCGGTGCCGGTCAACGGCTCGACGACGGACTCGTCGGTCAGCACGTTGGAGTTGATGCCCGCGTGGGCGCGGGCGACGTCCATCTCGACGCCCTCGGCGTCGTGGCCCCAGCCGTGCGGCAGCGAGACGACGCCGGGCCGGATGTCGGCGGTGACCTCGACGAGCGCGTCGAGCGACCCGACGCGCGAGCGGACCGTCGCGCGCCCGCCGTCGACCAGCGCCAGGCGCGCCGCGTCGTCGGGGTGGACGTGCAGCGTGCAGCGCTCCGGCCCGCGCACGAGCATCGGCAGGTTGTGCATCCAGGAGTTGTTGGAGCGCAGGTGGCGGCGGCCGATCAGGACCAGCGCGTCGGCGTCGGCGCCCGCCGCCGCGGCCAGCGCGTCGTGCAGCCGCGCGACGTCGCCGACGAGCAGCTCGGGCGCCAGCTCGACCTTCCCGCTCGGCGTCCGCAGCACCTCGTGCAGCCGCGGCGCCAGCGGCCCGAGGTCGATGCCGTGCGGCTTGGCCTCCAGGTCGGCGAGCGTCAGCCCGTAGGGGCCGGTGCGCAGCATCAGGTCGATCAGCCGGGCGGTGCCGGTGCGCGGCGCCAGCTCGGCCAGCGCCGTCTCGACGTCGCGGCCGTGCCACGGCGAGAACGGGTCGGCGACCTCCTTGCCGATCGCGGCGCGCGCGACGAAGTCGTCGATCGCGGTGACGTCGGCGTCGGGCCCCTGGCCGGTGGCGACGCCGACCAGCCGCAGGACCGTCTCCCACTCGTCGGGCAGCCCCGCCGGGCGCTCGAGCACCGCCGGCGAGTAGTTGGTGTAGTTGCGGATCGCGAAGCCCTGGAAGACGAAGTCGAAGTGCGCCTTCTCCAGCGGCGAGGGCGACGGCAGGATCACGTCGGCGTGGCGCGTCGTCTCGTTGACATAGATGTCGATCGACACCATGAAGTCGAGCTCGTCGAGCGCGGCCGCCAGCCGGTCGCTGTTGGGCGTCGAGACGACCGGGTTGCCCGCGACGGTCAGCAGCGCGCGGACCTGGCCCTCGCCGGGCGTGTCGATCTCCTCGGCCAGGCAGGCGACCGGCAGCTCGCCGAAGACCTCGCCCAGGCCGCGCACGCGCGAGCCCCAGCGGCCGAAGCGCGCGCCGCGCCCGCGGCCCGGCTCGCCCTTGGTGTTCGCCAGCCCCGCGGACGGCAGCGGGAACATCGCGCCGCCGGGGCGGTCGAGGTTGCCCGTCACGACGTTGAGGACGTCGATCAGCCACGAGGCGGTCGTCCCGAACGCCTGCGTCGTCGTGCCGATGCGGCCGTAGGCGACGGCCGACGGGGCGGCCGCGAAGTCGCGCGCGACGCGACGGATCGCCTCGGCCTCCAGGCCGGTCGCGGCCGCGACGGCCTCCGGCGGGAAGTCGGCGGCCAGCGCGCGGACCTCGTCGAGGCCCTCGACGCGGTCCTGCGCCGCGCCCAGCGCGTCCAGGCCCTCCGCGAAGATCACCTGCAACAACGCCATCAACAACAGCGCGTCGGTGCCCGGGCGGATCGCCAGGTGCTCGTCGGCCTCCTGCGCGGTCCGCGAGCGCCGCGGGTCGACCACGACGATCCGGCCGCCGCGCGTCCGGATCTTGCGCAGCCGGCCGCGCGCGTCGGGCGCGGTCATCAGCGAGCCGTTGGAGGCCAGCGGGTTGGCGCCGAGGCAGAGCAGGTAGTCCGTGCGGTCCAGGTCGGGGATCGCGATCGTCGTCCCGGTCCCGAACATCAGCGCCGACGCGGCCTGCTTGGGGTACTGGTCGACGGTGCTCGCGCTGAAGATGTTCTTGGTCCCGAGGGCCTTGAGCAGGGCCTTGCCGTAGAGCAGGAACGCGAGCGAGTGCGCGGCCGGGTTGCCGATGTAGGCGGCGACGGCGTCGCGGCCGCCGGCCTCGATCACCGCGGGCAGACGGTCGGCGATGACCGCGAACGCCTCGTCCCAGGACGCGGGCGCGAACGACCCGT
>JAOPZD010000218.1 GCA_025964295.1 Conexibacter sp. | reverse complement strand
CCGCCGGGGCCCTTGCGGTGCTCGACGCGCTCGCGCTGGCGCTCGGGGCGCGGCGCGGGGACGTCGGGGATCTCCTGCTCGTCGGCCTCGGCGCCCGCGCTGCTGGTGCGGTGGGCGAGCTTGACCGCGGCGAGCGCGATCTCCATCGGGTCGAACTCGTCGCCCAGCGTCTCGACGACGACGCGGTAGGCGTCCAGCCCCTCGCCGCCCTCGGCGAGGATCTCGCCCAGCGCGTCGCGCGTGGACTCCAGGCGGCGGGCGCGCAGGTCGGCGACCGTCGGGATCTTCTCGATCGCGATCGGCTGGCGCGTGACGCGCTCGATCGCCTTGAGCATCCGGTGCTCGCGCGGCTGGGCGAGCGTGATCGCCACGCCCTCGCGGCCCGCGCGGCCGACGCGGCCGATGCGGTGGACGTAGGCCTCGGGCGCGGCCGGCACGTCGTAGTTGACGACGTGGGTGAGCACGTCGACGTCCAGGCCGCGGGCGGCGACGTCGGTGGCGACCAGCAGCTCGGTGGTCCCGGCCTTTAGCCGGCCGATCGCGCGCGTGCGCTGGTCCTGGCTCATGCCGCCGTGCAGCGCCTCGGCGCGGTAGCCGCGGCCGTTGAGCGTCTCGGTGAGCTGGTCGACCTCGGCGCGGGTGCGGCAGAAGACGATCGTGGCGGCGGGCGACTCGAGGTCGAGCACGCGGCTCAGCGCGGCGGGCTTGTGCGCGCGCTGGACGATGAAAGCGCGCTGGCGGACCTTGGGCGCCTCGCCCGGCGCGTGGCGCTCGCCGCCGAGCTGGATCCGCACGGGATCGTTGAGGTGCGCGCCGGCGATGCGGTTGATGCGCGGCGGCATCGTGGCCGAGAAGAGGATCGTCTGGCGGTCGCCGGGCGTGTCGGACAGGATCGCCTCGATGTCCTCCGCGAAGCCCATGTCGAGCATCTCGTCGGCCTCGTCGAGGACGATGACCTCGAGCGTCTGGGGCTTGAGCGTGCGGCGCCGGATGTGGTCCAGCGCGCGGCCGGGCGTGGCGACGACGACGTCGACGCCGCGCTCCAGCGAGCGCAGCTGTCGGACGATCGGCTGGCCGCCGTAGATCGCCAGCGTCCGGACGCCGAGGTCGCGGCCGTAGCGGTGGACGGCCTCGGCGACCTGCGTCGCGAGCTCGCGCGTGGGGACGAGGATCAGCGCGCGCGGCGCGCCGCCTTCGGCGCCGCGGCCGAGGCGCTGCAGGAGCGGGAGGGCGAAGGCGGCGGTCTTGCCGGTGCCGGTGGCGGCCTGGCCGAGGAGGTCGCGGCCTTCCAGCAGCGGCGGGATGGCCTCGCGCTGGATGGGCGTCGGCTCCTCGTAGCCGAGGGCCGCGAGCGCCCCGACCAGCTCGTCGGCCAGGGCGAGGTCCGCGAAGCCGACGGCGTCGTCGGACGGTTCTGAAGTCATGTGGGGCTTGAGGCTAGCGGTGAGGCGACAAATAGAGTGTGTCCATGGGCCGGATCTACGAGGAGATCGACGTGGCGCTGGCGCGCTGGATCGGCGAGCAGGCGATGTTCTTCGTCGGGACGGCGCCGCTGGCGGGCGACGGGCACGTCAACGTCTCGCCGAAGGGGCCGATCGGCTCGCTGCGCGTGGTGTCCCCCACCGAGGTCGCCTACCTCGACGTCGTCGGCAGCGGCGCTGAGACCGCGGCGCACCTTCAGGAGAACGGCCGGATCGTCGTGATGCTGTGCGCCTTCGAGGGCGCGCCGCGGATCCTGCGGCTGCACGGGCGCGGCGAGGTGGTCTGGGCCGAGGACCCGGCGTTCGAGGCTCTGGCCGACGCGTGCGCGTTCGAGGAGCCCGAGGTCGCCGAGTCGCGCCGGGCGATCGTCCGCGTCCACGTCACGCGCGTGGCCGACGCGTGCGGCTTCGGCGTGCCGCTGATGGAGCACGTCGGCCAGCGCCCCAACGCCGCCAAGTGGGCGCGGGGCAAGCTGGCCAAGGGCGGCGCGGACGCGATCGAGGACTACAAGAACGCCAAGAACGTGGCGTCGATCGACGGCCTGCCGGCGTGGCCCAGCGCGGCGGCCTCGCCGTCGTAGGCCGCGGCGCGGCGCCGGCCCTCCGACCGCGTCGGGGTGGACCGGCGGCCCGGGTGAAGGAGTGTGAAGACGGACACGATGTCGGGGTCGCGTCCGCTATCCGTGAAGGTGGTGCCCAACGCCCTGCTCTCCTCCCCGCCCCGGTCCCCCGTCGCGCCCGCGCACGCGGATCCGCGATCCCCAGCGCCCGCGCCGCCCCCGCCGCTGCGCCTCGCGCTGCTCGCGCTGGCCCTCGGCGGCTTCGCCATCGGCACCACCGAGTTCGTCGCCATGGGCCTGCTGCCCCAGATCGCCGACGGCGTCGCGATCTCGATCCCGACCGCCGGCCACGTCATCAGCGCCTACGCCATCGGCGTGGTCGTCGGCGCGCCGGTGCTCGCCGGGCTCGGCGCGCGGTTCCCGCGCCGCACGCTGCTCGTCGCGCTCATGGTGGCCTACGCCGCCGGCAACCTGCTCAGCGCGCTGGCGCCGTCCTACGCGACGCTGATGGGCGCGCGCTTCCTGGCCGGACTGCCGCACGGCGCCTACTTCGGCGTCGCCGCGCTGGTCGCCGCCGACCTCGCGCCGCCCGGCCTGAAGGCCCGCGCGGTCTCGCGCGTCCTGCTCGGCCTGAGCGTCGCCAACGTCGTCGGCGTGCCGTTCGCGACCTGGCTGGGCCAGACGTTCGGCTGGCGCGTCGCGTTCGCGGGCGCGACGTTCCTGGCGATCGCGACCGCCGCGAGCGTCCTGCGCGCCGTGCCGTCCAAGCCC
>JAOPZD010000181.1 GCA_025964295.1 Conexibacter sp. | reverse complement strand
CGGCGGCGGTGGCGGCGGCGGCGCCGGCGGGACGTTCGGCGGCAGCATGATCGCCCCGGAGGGCGACGGCACGATCACCACGAACCCGTACGACACGGCCGGGGTGCAGCTCAGCTTCATCCGCACGCCGATCCCCGCGCAGATCGTCTCGCCGGCGACGTTCTCGATCGGCGTCGGCGCCGGCGCCTTCCACACCACAGTGGCCTCCCAGGGCTTCCCGGCACCGACGTTCGCGCTGACCGGCGCGCCGTCGTGGGTGTCGATCGATCCCACCAGCGGCGTGATGACCGGCACCTTCCCGCCGCGCACCGCCGGCCTGTTCCACTTCACGGTCACGGCCTCCAACGGGGCGGGTGCGGCGTCGACGCAGGCCTTCACGTTGCAGGTCCTCGGGCCGCCGTTGATCATCACCAACGGCACGACGCTCACGGCCGCCACGGTGAGCAAGCCCTACTCCACCACCCTGCTGAACACGGGCGGGATCGGTGGCGACACGTGGACGCTGGCGTCGGGCACGCTTCCGGCGGGCCTGAGGCTGAGCGCCGCCGGGCTGCTGTCGGGGACGCCGACGCGGGCGGGCACCAGCTCGTTCACGGTGCGCGTCACCGACTCGCAGATCCCGACGGCCGCCTCGGCCACCAAGGCCGTCAAGCTGGTCGTGGCGCCGCGTGTCCTGGCCATCACCACCACCGCGCTGGCGTCGGCCACGGTCGGCCAGGTCTACGCCAAGACGCTGACCGCCGACCTGGGGACCAAGCCCTACAAGTTCAGCATCGCGGGCGGCTCGCTCCCGGTCGGGCTCCGCCTCAGCACGGCCGGCAGCCTCTCCGGGACGCCGACCGCGCCCGGCACCTCGACGGTCACCTTCAAGGTGACCGACGCCGCCCAGGCGACCGCGACGGCGACGCTCGGCCTGACCGTCGTTCCCGGGGTCCAGCCCGCCGTCTACGTGCTCAACACGGCCAACAGCACCATCAACGCGTTCTCGCCGTTCAGCGGCGGCAACGTCGCGCCGCTCTCCACGCTCTCGGGTCTCGCCACGACCCTGAGCGGCCTGGGCGGCGTCGTGATCGACGCGACCGGCAAGGTGTACGTGTCGAACATCGGCGGGGTCTCGATCACGGAGTTCCCCTACGGCACCAAGGGCAACACGGCGCCCACGACGACGATCAAGGGTGCCGCCACCGGCCTGACCACGCCGTATGGCCTGACGCTCGACGACGCGGGCCGGCTCTACGTCAGCGACCCCGCCTCGAGCAGCGTGATGGTCTACGCGCCCGGCGCCGGCGGCAACGCGACGCCGCTCACGACGCTCAACGGCGAGCACACCGGCCTCGCCGGCCCCACGGCCGTTGCGATCGACGGCGACGGCTACCTGTGGGTGGCGAACACCGCGGCCAACACGGTGACCAAGTACAACGCCAACGCCAACGGCGACACGCAGCCGCTGGCCACCATCAGCGGCCTGAGCGGCCCCGACGCGATCGCGATCGACGCGGCCGGCAACCTCCTGGTCGCCAACAGCTACGCGGGCTCGATCGCCGAGTACCCGACCACGGCGACGGGGAACGCGCCGCCGCTGCGGACGATCACCGGCACGCTCACGGGGCTGCGCTTCCCCCAAGGCGTCGACATCGACTCCAGCGGCGACATCTGGGTGTCCAACGGCTGGGCCAACAGCGTGACGGAGTACGCCCCGAGCGCCTCCGGCAACGCGGCGCCGCTGCGGACGATCAGCGGCGCGCTCTCGGGCCTGGCGTCCCCCGGCCCGCTCGCGGTCGCGCCGCCGCTGTCGGTCGCCACCACGAAGCTGCCCACGGCTCGGCGCGGCCACCCCTACCGCGCGACGCTGAAGGCGAACCTCGGCACGACGCCCTACCGCTGGACGATCACGAAGGGGCGCCTGCCGCACGGGTTGCGCCTCGCCGCCGACGGGCGCATCGCCGGCCGCGCCGGCCACCTCGGGGCGCTGCGCCTCACCGTGCGGGTGACCGACGCCACGCGCAAGCACCACATGACGGCGACGGAGCGGCTCACGCTCCGCGTCCGGCGGTAGACGGGGCGACAGGAGATGTTCATCAAGATGCGGCAGCGGTGGGGCGGATGCCTCGCCGCCGGGTGTGCGGTGGCGGTCGTGGCGGGGATGCCGTCGCCCGCGCGGGCGAGCGCCCCCGACGTCCGGCCCGGCGGACTGCTCTGCACGACGTTCGACGCGCAGAGCGTCACGTCGACCGTGCGGTTGGCGGCCTACAACACCGGCCCGACCACCGAGAGCGCGCCCGCCGGGGACTTCAACTACCTCGATCCCGACCCCATCGACCGCGGCCAGCCGGGGGTGTTCGCGCCGGGATGGTCGTCCTGGAGCCTGGCGTTCCCCGCCGTGGCCGACAGCGCGCCGAACCAGCTGGCGTGGGTCCTCAACGGATCGTATGACGCCATCGTGGACACGCGCGCGAGCGTCCAGCCCTTCGCGCGTCCCTGCGCCGATCACGGTCCCGCGATCGCCTCGGTGTCGCCGACCGCGCTCACGCCCGGCGGCGCCGCGCAGCCGCTGACGATCTGGGGCCGTGGGTTGGCCGACGCGACGGTCCTGGTCAGCGGCGCCGGAGTGCACGTCGGGACGCCGATCGCGGAGGCCGACCAGCGGGTCGACGTCCCGTTCACCGTCGACACGGGCGCGGCGAAGACGCCGCGCGACGTCCTGGTCAGGACCGCGGCAGGCCTCGAGGTCGGCTGCCGTGCGTGCCTGGCGATCGCGGACGCGCCGAGCGCGCCGACGGCGGGCGCCCAGGGGCCCAAGGGCGACAAGGGCGATCCGGGCGCGCAGGGCCCGGCCGGCGCGACCGGGCCGGCGGGCGCGACCGGGCCGGC
>JAOPZD010000141.1 GCA_025964295.1 Conexibacter sp. | reverse complement strand
CAGTAGGCCCGCCGCCGCGCCACGATCGCGACGCCCGATGGACTGATCGGGCGTCCCGCGCGCCCAGGCGCCGAACACCCCTCGACGGGCATGAGAAGCTGCGCGAAGATGTCCGCCGACGCCCCTGAACGCACCCGCCGCCCCGCCATCGTCGCCGTCGACGACGAGCCCGCCGTCCTCGCCGCCGTCGCCCGTGACCTGCGCCGCCAGTTCGGCGAGCGCTACCGCGTCCTGCGCGCCGCCTCCGGCGAGGAGGCGCTCGAGGTCGTCAAGGAGCTCATCACCCGCGGCGACCAGGTCGCCCTCCTGATCGCCGACCAGCGCATGCCCGGGCTGTCCGGGACGGAGTACCTCGTCGAGGCCCGCAAGCTCGCGCCCGACGCCAAGCGCGTCCTGCTGACCGCCTACGCCGACACCGACGCGGCGATCCGCGCGATCAACGACGTCGCGCTGGACTACTACCTGCTCAAGCCCTGGGACCCGCCGGAGGAGGAGCTCTACCCGGTCGTCTCCGACCTCCTCACGACCTGGGAGTCCGGCGCCGCGCTGGAGTCCGGCGGCGTGCGCGTCATCGGCCACCGCTTTTCCAAGCCGGCCCACGACCTGCGCGACTTCCTGGCCCGCAACCGCGTCCCCGGCCGCTGGCTGGACATCGAGCGCGACGGCGAGGCGCGCGAGCTGCTCAAGGTCGCCGGCGTCGAGCAGTCCGGCCTCCCGGTCGCCCTGCTGGAGGACGGCTCAGTCCTCGAGCGCCCGACGGTCCTCGAGCTCGCCGAGCGCCTCGGCGTCGCCAACCAGCCGCTGACCGACCACTACGACCTGGTCATCGTCGGCGGCGGCCCCGCTGGCCTCGCCGCCGCCGTCTACGGCGCCTCGGAGGGCCTCACCACCGTCATGGTCGAGCGCGAGGCCCCGGGCGGCCAGGCCGGCACGTCGTCGCGCATCGAGAACTACCTCGGCTTCCCCGCCGGCCTCTCCGGCTCCGACCTCGCCCGCCGCGCCACCGACCAGGCCCGCCGCCTCGGCGCCGAGCTGCTCACCGTCCAGGACGCCGTCGCCCTCGAGGTCGAGGGCACCGGCCGCCTCGTCCGCCTCTCCGGCGGCGGCGCGCTGAGCGCCAACACCGTCCTGATCGCCTCCGGCGTCTCCTACCGCAAGCTCGACACGCCCGGCTTCGAGCAGCTCACCGGCGCCGGCGTCTACTACGGCGCCGCGCTGACCGAGGCCCGCTCCTGCGCCCAGCAGAAGGTCGTGATCATCGGCGGCGCCAACTCCGCCGGCCAGGCCGCCGTCTACTTCTCCTCGTGGGCGGCCAAGGTGACCATGCTCGTGCGCGCCGACAGCCTGGCCAAGTCGATGTCCAACTACCTGATCGAGCAGATCGCCGCGCTGCCGAACATCGACGTGCGCACCCGCTCCCAGGCCATCGCCGCCGACGGCGACGACCACCTGCGGACCATGACCATCCGCGACGCGGACGGCGGCGAGGCCGTCGAGGACGTCGACGCCTGCTTCGTCTTCGTCGGCGCCGAGCCGCGCACCGGGTGGCTGGACGAGGTGATCGCCCGCGACGAGCGCGGCTTCATCCTCGCCGGCACCGACGTCCGCGCCGCCGGCTGGCCGCTCAAGCGCGACCCCTACCTGCTGGAGACCAGCGTCCCCGGCGTCTTCGTCGCCGGCGACGTTCGCGCCCGCTCGATCAAGCGCGTCGCCAGCGCGGTGGGCGAGGGGTCGATGGCCGTCTCTCTGATCCACGAGTACCTCGCAGCGGCGTGAACCCCGCGCTCCCCGTCACCGTCGACGACCTCCGTCGCATCGACCTGTTCGACGGCCTCGACGAGGCCGCGCTGGAGCAGTGGCGCGCGGCCACCCAGGCCTTCAACGTCCCCGCCGGCAAGATCGTCGCCGAGCAGGACGCCTCCCCGCGCGGGCTGATGCTCCTGCTCGACGGCCGCACGCGGATGTACAAGATGGTCGACGAGGCGCGCTACGAGCCGATCGGGCACATGGAGGCGCCGACCTGGATGGAGGCGATCGCCGCGCTGACCGAGAGCGCCATCGGCGTCCGGATGCAGGCCGACACCGACTGCGTCATCGGGCTGGTCCCGGTCGAGCAGTTCACCGACCTCGCGCTCACCCACCGCTCGGTCCACCGCAGGATCATGCAGGCGATCGGGCCGGTCACCGCGCGGCTGGCGAAGATCGACAACGACCGCGAGCGGCTCGCCTCGCTGGGCACGATGGCCGCCGGCCTCGCCCACGAGCTCAACAACCCGGCCGCCGCCGTCAAGCGCGCCGCCGCCCAGCTGGCCGACACGCTGGACATGGTGACCGGCGTCATCGCGGCGTTCGTCGAGGCCGGGATCGAGCGCGACGACGCCGAGCGCCTCGTCGAGCTCCAGCGCGAGGCCGTCGCCCGCGCCGCCGACCGGCCCGCGCTGAGCACGGTGGACGCCGCCGACGCCGAGGACGACATGCTCGACCGCCTCGAGGAGCTCGGCGTCGACGAGGCGTGGCGGCTGGCCGAGATCCTGGCCGCCGCGGGCGTCGACCAGGCGTGGCTGGCCGACGTCGCCGCCCACGCCGGCCCCGCCACCTCCAAGGCGCTGGCCTGGGTCGCCGCGACGCTCTCGGCGCGCGGCCTGGCCACCGAGCTGCAGGAGTCGGCCTCGCGCATGTCCGACCTCGTCGGCGCGATCAAGACCTACACCTACATGGACCGCGGCACGCTGGTCAACGTCGACGTGCGCGAGGGCATCGACGCCACCATCAAGGTCCTCGGCCACAAGCTCAAGCACACCAGGATCGACGTCCGCAAGGACTACGACCCGTCGCTGCCGCGCCTGGCGGTCCGCGGCTCCGAGCTCAACCAGGTCTGGACCAACCTCATCGACAACGCGGTCGACGCGCTCGGCCAGACCGGGACGCTGACGATCTCCACCCACCGCGACGGACCGTGCGTGCGCGTCGACGTCGCCGACGACGGCCCGGGCATCCCCGAGGAGGCGCGCGCCCGCGTCCTCGAGCCGTTCTACACCACCAAGGAGGTCGGGGCCGGCACCGGCCTCGGGCTCGACACCGTCAGGCGTATCGTCGAAGACCGCCACGACGGCAGCCTGGGCTTCGACACCGGGCCGGACGGCACGACGTTCCACGTCTGGCTGCCGATCCAGGCGACCCCGGACATCCCCGCGACACCAGAACAGGAGTCGACGCCATGAGCGCCACCAGCTGCTCGCACCTGGACACCATCGAGATCACCGAGCTGCCAGAGGAGGTCGCCGGCTGCGAGGACTGCCTGGCCTCGGGCGGCGTCTGGCTGCACCTGCGCATCTGCCTCGGCTGCGGGCACGTCGGCTGCTGCGACGACTCGCCGGCCAAGCACGCGACCGCGCACGCCAAGAGCAGCGGGCACCCGATCATCCGCTCGCTGGAGCCGGGGGAGGACTGGTGCTGGTGCTACGTCGACGAGCTCGGCATGCGGATCCCGCAGATCACCGGCCAGACGCGCATCCCGCCGTCGCCCATGCTCGCGTGACGGCGCCCGCCGCGCCGGAGGGGCTCCGGCCGTGGCGCTGACCCAGGCCCTCATCGCGGTCCTCTTCGCGGTCGCGCTGCTGGCCTGGGGCGCGCGCGCGATCGGCGTGCCGTACCCGGTCGTCCAGGTCCTCGGCGGCGGCGCGCTGGCCTTCGTGCCCGGCGCCCCGCACGTCGTCCTGGACCCGGACATCATCTTCCTCATCTTCGTGCCGCCGCTCGTGCACGCCGCGGCCTACCGCGCCGGGCACAAGCGGCTGGCCGACCGCGCCGAGGAGCTGGGGCTGCTGGCGATCGGGCTGGTCGCGGCGACGATCGGCGCCGCGGCGCTCGTCGCCCACGCGCTGGTCGAGGGGATGACGTGGCCGGCCGCCTTCGCCCTCGGCGCGGCGATCGCGCCGACCGACGCGATCGCGGCGACCGCGGTCTTCCGCCGCCTCGGCACGCCCGAGCGCGTGCTGTCGGTCGTCGAGGGCGAGTCGCTGGTCAACGACGCGACCGGCCTGGTGACGCTGCGCCTGGCGATCGCCGCCGGCGTCACCGGGACCTTCAGCGCGCTGCACGGCCTCGGCGAGTTCTTCTGGGTGTCGCTGGCGGGCATCGCGGTCGGCGTCCTGGGCGGCTGGCTGGCCGGCGAGCTGCGCCGCCGCCTCGACGACTCGCTGATCGAGATCACCATCACCCTGCTCACGCCCTACGCGGTCTACGTCGGCGCCGAGGAGCTGCACGTCTCCGGCGTGCTCGCCGCGGTCTCGGCCGGGTTCATGGTCGCGGCCTACGACAACCGCCTGGCGTCGTCCAGCGTGCGCCTGGAGGGCCGGACGTTCTGGGAGATCCTGACGTTCCTGCTGGAGTCGGCGCTGTTCGTGCTCGTCGGCTTCCAGGCGCGCGGCACGTTCGAGGCGCTGACGGGCTCGACCGGCGACGTCGTGCGCAGCGCGATCGCGATCATCGTCGCGGTCACCGTCGTGCGGATCGCGTTCTCGCTGGCCCTGCGGAGGCTGCCGCTGCGCGAGCGGCTCGTCGTCGGCTGGGCGGGCATGCGCGGCGCGATCTCGCTCGCCGCGGCGCTGTCGATCCCGCTGACGACCAACGCCGGGCTGCCGTTCCCCGTGCGCGACGAGATCCTGGCGATCACGTTCATCGTCATCGCGGTCACGCTCGTCGGCCAGGGGCTGACGCTCGGGCTCCTGTCGCGTTGGCTGCTGCCGGCCGACGCGACGGTGCCCGGCGAGCGCGCGTCGGCGATGGCGCGCTTCGAGACCGTCACCGCGGTGCTCGACCGGATCGCCGACATCCCGCCCGACAGCGAGATCTCGCCCGCGATCGTCGAGCGCGCCCGCGAGCTGTACTCGACCCGCGCCCAGCAGCTGGCGGGCGCCTGCCGCCTCGGGGTCGCCGACGAGCAGTCCGACGTCGCGGCGTGGCTGCGCTTCCGCGTGCACCTGCTGCAGGTCGAGCGCTCCGCGCTGACCGACGCGCGCAACGACGGATCGATCGACAACAACGTCAAGCTCGCGATCGACCGCGAGCTCGACCTCGAAGAGGAGCGCCTGCGGGCGCGGCTGGTGGCCTGAGATGACCGAGCACGTGCGGGGCAGCGGTCCCCGCGAGCTGTTGGAGTACGTCGACTTCCAGTGCCCCTACTGCCGCACGGCGGCGCCGGCGATCAAGCACGCGGTGCTCGACGACCTGCCGGGCAAGGTGACGCTGCGCGTGCGCCACTTCCCGCTGCGCGACAAGCACCCGCGCGCCGACGCGACCGCCCGCGCGGCCGAGGCGGCGGAGCGCCAGGGGAGGTTCTGGGACATGCACGACCAGCTCTTCGCGCACTTCGACGACGTCACCGACGAGAACCTGCGGACCTACGCGGCCGAGCTCGGCCTCGACGTCGCCCGGTTCGACGCCGACGTCGCCGACCCCGAGCTGATCGCCGCCATCGAGGCCGACCGCGACGCCGGCATCGCCGCGGGCGTCACCAGCACGCCGGGCCTGTTCATCGATGGCGTCAAGTACACCGGGTTCTACGACCGCGAGGCGCTGCAGGACGTGCTGTGGTGATGCGCGACCCGGGTCCGCTCAGCCCGCGACGCTGACCGACCAGCGCCCGGAGAACTGCACCTCGCGCCGCGCGTCGCCCTCGATCTCGACGACGACCATCGCCACGTCGCCGCAGCCGGGACAGCGCAGGACCCAGCCGGCGCCGCGGTAGAGGCGGTGCTCGCCGACGGGGTGCTGCTGGCCGCAGGAGCCGCAGCCGCGCCGCGCCGAGGTCATCTCGGCGCCGCCGAAGACCTCGCCGAGCACGCCGGCGATCGCGTTGCCGTCGAGGACGAGGTCATCTCCATCAAGTCGGTCGGTCATGGTCGGTCAGCCTCCTGTGGGCCCGAAGCGCTCGGTGTGGATGGCGTCTGCGGAGTGGCCGAGGCCGACGAGCGCGTCGGCGACCGCCTCGACGAAGGGCGTCGGCCCGCAGACGAAGACGTGGGGCGACGCGGCGGCGGCCGGGCCGACGGCCGCGAGCATCTCGGCGTCGACGCGGCGCGTGTAGCCCATCCAGCCCGTGGGCCGCTCGCGCGTCAAGGTGTAGGTGATCCCGAGGCCGTCGCGCGCGCTCTCCAGGCGGCCGAGCTCGTCGGCGTACAGCAGCGCCTCGCGGTCGCGGGAGGACAGCAGCAGCCGCGCGTCGGCGTGGCTGCCGGCCGCCGCGCGGTGGCGCAGCATCGCCATCAGCGGCACCAGGCCGGAGCCGCCCGCGACGAGCAGCAGCGGCCCGCCGTCGGCCGCGCGCCAGGTGAAGTGCCCGCCGATCGGGCCGCGGATCTCGAAGGCGTCGCCCACGACGACGTCGCCCGCCAGGTAGGGCGAGACCTCGCCGTCGTCGATGCGCTCGACGGTCAGCGCGACGCGCGCGTCCTCGGGCGCCGAGGCGATCGAGTAGGAGCGCTCGGCCTGGTAGCCGTCCTCGGCCGTCAGCCGGACGTCGAGGTGCTGGCCGGCGTCGTGGCCGGGCCAGTCGGGGACGTCGAGGACCAGCGTGCGCGCGTGCGGGGTCTCCTCGACCAGCTCGGCGACGGTCGCGGTCTGCCACGTGATGCGCGGGGCCGCGCGCACCGGCGGCGTCGCCACGCTCAGTCGCTCCAGTAGCGCTGCTCGCGCCACGGGTCGCCGTAGTTGTGGTACCCGGCGTTCTCCCAGAAGCCGGGCTCGTCGGCGACGGTCAGCGTCAGCCCGCGCACCCACTTCGCGCTCTTCCAGAAGTACAGATGGGGGACGAGCAGGCGCGCGGGGCCGCCGTGCGCGGGCTCCAGCGGCTCGCCGTCGTAGGTGTGGACGACCCACGCCTTGCCGTCGCTGAGGTCCTCGAGCGGCACGTTGGTGGTGTAGCCGCCGTCGGCGTAGACGCTGACGTGCTCGGCCTCGGTGGCGATGCCGTCCAGCAGCGTGTCGACCGAGACGCCGGTCCACGTCGTGCCGAGCTTGGTCCACTTCGTCACGCAGTGGATGTCGACCGTGAACGTCTCCTGGTCCAGGGCGTTGAGCTCGTCCCAGGTCCAGGTCTTGGACCCGTCGACGGCGCCGTCGACGGAGAGCGACCAGGCGCTGAGGTCGGGGCGCGGCGTGGGGCCGGCCGACAGGACCGGGAAGTCGTCGGTGACGTACTGGCCGGGCGGGACGCGAGACGGGTCGACGTCCGCGCGGGGCCGGCCGTGGAACCCGCGGGAGAAGGACGGCATGGAGGCGACTGTAGACCTGCGCGGCGCCCGCGTCATCCGTCGGGTGACCGAAGCCGGCCGACCGGCGGTCGAGGTCCGGGCTCAGCCGGCGACGTCGGCCTCGGCCAGGCGGTTCCACTCCGCCTTGTCCTCGCGCCAGCCGTCCTCGGTGCGCGCGCGCTTCCAGTAGCCAGAGGCCGACAGCGCCTCGCGCGGCACGCCGCGGTCGGCGAGCAGGTGGCGGCGCACGGCGCGGACCGTGCTCGCCTCGCCGTGCACGAACGCGTGGACCGGACCGTCCGGGAAGGCGTAGGCCTCGAGGGCCGCGGCCAGCGGCGCGCTGCGCGGCACCCACGTCACGTGCAGGTCGCCGGGGCTGGTCAGCTCCTGGCGGTCGGCGTCGTCGTCGACCTCGATCAGGACGTGGGCCTCGACGCCTGCCGGGATCCGCTGCAGCGACGCGGAGATCGCGGGGATGACGCTGGGGTCGCCGACCATGAGGTGCCAGGCGGCGCCCGGGTCGGGGGCGTAGGCGCCGCCCGGCCCCTGGAGCTGGACGGGGTCGCCGGGGCGCGCGCCGGCCGCCCACGGCCCGGCGACGCCCTCGTCGCCGTGGACGACGAAGTCGATCGTCAGCTGCGTCGCCGCCGGATCCCACGCGCGCACGGTGTAGGTGCGCGTGCGCGGCCACTGGTCGCGCGGCAGGCGCGCCTTGACGTCCTCGGGGTCGAACGGCGCGGCGTAGCCGGCGCCGCGCGGCGGGAGCTGGAGCTTGACGTAGTGGTCGGTGAACGCGCCGGCGTCGAAGCCGGCGAGGCCCTCGCCGCCGAGGACGACGCGCACCATGCGCG
>JAOPZD010000099.1 GCA_025964295.1 Conexibacter sp. | reverse complement strand
CGTTCTCCGGCGCGAAGCTCGGCACGCTGAAGACATACCTGCTGGACGCGGCCGACGCCGGCGCACGCTTCGTCGTCGACTGCCGGGTCGAGCGCGTCCTGGTGGAGAACGGGCGCGCCGCGGGCGTCGAGGGCACCTACCTCGACGCCGAGGGCCGCGTCGCGCGCGTGACCGTCCGGGCGCCGCAGGTCGTCGTGGCGGCGGGCGCGCTGGACACGCCGGCGCTGCTGCTGCGCTCGTCGATCGGCGGCCCGGCCGCGGGCGACCACCTGCGCCTGCATCCCGCCACCGCGGTGATCGGCATCTACGACGAGCCCCAGAAGGCCTGGTGGGGCGCGCCGCAGAGCGCGTTGTCGATGGAGTACTGCGACCTGGCCGACGGCTACGGCTACCTCGTCGAGACCTCGCACGCCTCGCCGGGCGTGACCGGCACGTCGGTGCCGTGGGAGAGCGGCGTCCAGCACAAGGCCGACATGGCGCGCGGGCCGATCTCCAGCGCCATGGTCTTCCTCATCCGCGACCGCGGACACGGGCGCGTGACGGTCGACGGCGCCGGCAACCCGGTCCACACGTACCCGTTCAGCGACGCGCTGGACCTGACCCACTTCCGCCACGGCCTCAAGACGATGGCGCGGATGCACGAGGCGGCCGGCGCGCTGGAGGTCCTGACGCTGCACCGCAAGCGGATGCACTGGGTCCGCGGGGGCGCCGAGTCGCTGGAGGACTACGCGCGCCGCGTCCACGACGCGCCGCTGTCGCCGTTCGAGCACGCGACGTTCTCGCTGCACCACATGGGCAGCGCGCGGATGGGGACCGATCCCAAGACGTCCGTCGCGGGCCCGTGGGGCGAGCTGCACGACACGCCCGGGGTGTGGATCGGCGACGCCTCGGCGTTCCCGACGGCCAGCGGGACGAACCCGATGCTGACCACGATGGCGCTGGCCCACCGCACAGCCGAAGCGATCGCCGCCCAACATTGAGCCCACGTTGGGGGACTGTCCCCCAACATCGCTCAACAGTGTTGGGGGACTGTCCCCCAACGTTGCTCAACAGTGTTGGGGGACTGTCCCCCAGCCTTCACGGGGTCTTCATGACCGGTCAAGGTTGACATGTCAAGATTCGGACATTCCGGCCACGCCCCACCGTCGTCAGGTCCTGCGCCATGCGCTGCTGGGCCTCCTCGCCGACCGGCCGATGAGCGGCTACGAGCTGGCCAAGCGCTTCCGCGCCTCGGTCGGCTCGACGTGGTCGGCGGGCCACTCGCAGATCTACCCCGAGCTCAACCGCCTGGCCGACGACGGCCTCGTCGCGGCGAGCGAGCCCGGGCCACGCGGCCGCAAGTCCTATGCCATCACCGACGCGGGCCTGGCCGCCGTCCGCGCCTGGCTGGCCGGCACCGACCCGGACCGCACGGTGCGCGACGAGGCGGCGCTGCGGACGTACTTCTTGTGGTTGATGGAGCCCGACGCGGCGCGCGCCCACGTCATGGAGGAGCTCGACGCCGCCCAGGAGCAGCTCACGACGCTGCGCGGCACCGCGGCCGCGCGCCGGCCGGCCACGCCCGCCGAGCGCTCGCAGCGGATCGCGCTGGAGGCGGGACTGCGCTGGGCCCAGGCGCGCGCCGAGTGGGCGCAGTGGGCCCTGGGCCGGCTGGCAGCGCTGGACGATCCACCAGGGCCAGGCGACCTCCCGCGCCGGTAGCGTGCGCCCATGCCGTCCTTCTTCGAGCACGAGGGCCGTCGCCTCGCCTACACCGTCTACGGCGAGGGGCCGCGCACGACCGTCCTCCTGCACGGTCTGCTGCTGTCGCAGAAGATGCACCGCCCGCTGGCGCGCGCCCTCGCGCGCGAGGGCAACCGCGTCGTGACGCTCGACCTGCTCGGGCACGGCAAGTCGGACCGCCCGCGCGACATGTCGGCCTACTCGATGCCGTTCTTCGGCGAGCAGGTCATCGCGCTGCTCGACCACCTCGCGGTCGACGAGGCCGTGGTGGCCGGGACGTCGCTGGGCGCCAACACGGCGCTGGAGGCCGCCGCCGCGCATCCGGAGCGCGTGCGCGGGATGGTCGTCGAGATGCCGGTGCTCGACAACGCGCTGCTGGGCTGCGCGATCGCCTTCACGCCGCTGATGTGCGCGCTGACCTTCGGCGAGCCGGTGATGAAGGGCGTCTCGTGGGTGACGCGGCGCGTGCCGACCGGCCGCGTGTGGGGCGCCGACGTCCTGCTCGACACGGTCCGCCAGCAGCCGGGGCCGAGCGCCGCGGTCCTGCAGGGCCTGTTCTTCGGGCGCGTGGCGCCGCACCGCGACATCCGCCGCACGATCGCCGCGCCCGCGCTGGTCATCGGCCACGACCGCGACCCGGTCCACCCGTTCAGCGACTCCGACGCGCTGGTCTCCGAGCTGCCCGACGCGCGGCTGCTGCGGGCCGACTCGCTGCTGGAGATGCGGCTGACGCCGCAGCGCCTGACGACCGAGATCGCCGAGTTCCTGGACCACTGCTGGAAGCCGCGCCGCAAGGCCGGCGCCCGCGCCCGCCGCGGCCGCGCCGCGG
>JAOPZD010000088.1 GCA_025964295.1 Conexibacter sp. | reverse complement strand
GAGGACCCGGTCGACCTCTACCGCGTCCGGCTCGGGGCCCGCGGGCGCGCGACCGCCCGGCTCCGGCCGGCCGCGGGCGCCGACGTCGACCTGTACGCCTACTCCGCCACGGCCAAGGCCCTGGCCGGCGCGACCCCGCTCAGCCGCTCGCGCAGGCCCGGCGCGGCGACCGACCTCGTGCGCCTGCGCAACACCACCAACAAGGCCAGGACCTACTACCTCGCCGTCCGCGCGCCGGCCGTCGCCCGGCGCACCGCGGTCTCAGGGCGCTACGCGCTCCAGCTCGCCGGCCGCTAGCGGCACGCGCGGCACCGTCGCGTACTGCGCCGGGTCCAGCGTCGCGGTCTGCGCGACGTACTCGCGCATGTAGCCCGGCCAGTTGGCGACGATCCGGCCCTCGCCGTCGCGGTACCACGAGTCGCACGCGGTCCACGCCGTGCCCGCGAAGCGGCCCTGCACCTCGGCGTCCGATGCGCGCGCGACCTCCGGCCGGACGTCGATCGCCGCGGCGCCCTCGGCCTCGACGCGCTGCAGCGCCTGGCGCAGGTAGGCCGCCT
The DNA here is from genome assembly GCA_025964295.1 of Conexibacter sp. The sequence goes on along the minus strand of JAOPZD010000088.1, from coordinate 2,636 downwards.
GCGCCTCCAGGTAGACCAGGATCGAGCCGCCCGAGGTGTTGGTGTTGGGCCCGTACATGATGAACATGGACGGGAAGCCTGGGACGGTGATGCCGAGGTGGGCGCTGGCGCCGTCGCGCCACGCCTCGCGCAGCGACGCGCCGCCGACCCCGCTGACCTCCATCGGGAACATGAAGCTGGTGGTCTTGAAGCCGGTGGCGTAGATGATGCAGTCGACCTCGTGGGTCCGGCCGTCGGCGGTGACCGGGCCGCCGGGCCCGACGCGGGCGATCGGCTCGGTGACCAGCTCGACGTTCGGGCGCGCCAGCGCCGGCAGGAACGCCGAGCTGAACAGCACGCGCTTGCAGCCGAAGGCGTAGTCGGGCCACGCGGCGCGGCGCAGCTGCGGGTGGTCGCGCAGCTGCCAGCGCATGAACGCCGCCGAGCGCAGGTGGCCCAGGCGGCCGAGCGTCCGGGGATGGCGGATCATCGCGGTCAGCGACTCGCCGTAGTCGAAGACGAAGCGCCGCCGCCAGCGCTGCAGCCCCGGGAGCGCGCGGATCGCCGCCCGCCAGGCCCGCGGGTAGGGCCGGTTGCGGCGCGGCAGGAACCAGTTGCCCGTGCGCTGGAAGACGGTCAGCGACGCGGCCAGCGGCGCGATCTCCGGCACGAGCTGGACCGCGCTGGCGCCGGTCCCGATCACCGCGACGCGCTTGTCGCGCAGGTCGTAGCCGTGGTCCCAGCGCGCGGAGTGGAAGCGGTGGCCGGCGAAGCCGTCGGCGCCCGGGAGCGCGGGCTGCGCGGGCCGGTGCAGCTGGCCGGTGGCCAGGACGATCGCGTCGGCCGTCCACGTGCGGCCGCCGCCGGCCTCCACGCGCCACGACGCCGTCGCGTCGTCCCACGCGCACGCCGTCACCTCGACGCCGGCCACCACCAGCCGGTCGACCCCGTGGCGCGCCGCGACCTCGCGCGCGTACCCGAGGATCTCCGGCTGCGGCGAGCACAGCCGCGACCAGTCGCGGCGCTGCGCGTAGGAGTAGGAGTAGAGGTGCGACGGGACGTCGCAGGCCGCGCCCGGGTAGGTGTTCTCGCGCCACGTGCCGCCGAGGCCGTCGCCGCGCTCGAGGATCGTGACGTCGGTGAAGCCGTGGCGCCGGAGCTCGATCGCCGCGGCGATCCCGCCGAAGCCCGCGCCCACGATGACGACCCGCAGCCCGCTTGACATGGTGTCAAGCTAACGACCGGCGCTCCACGCCGTCGCGCCCCGCCACGATGATCTCGGCGATCAGCCCGGGCGGGAAGATCCCGTGGTCGACGACGCCGGGCGTCGCCGACAGCCGCGCCGCCAGCGCCTCGGGGTCGTCGACCGCGCCCGTGTAGTCGGCGATCACGTTGCCGTCGGGGCTCGCCGGCGTGCCCGCGCGGATCGCCGCCGGCGCCACCGCCGCGAGCGTCGCGCGCAGGCCGAAGGCCAGCAGCTCCAGCGGCACCGGGGCGCGCAGCGCGTCGACGACCTTGCTCTCGTCGGCGATCACCACGAAGCGCTCGGCGGCCGCGGCGACGATCTTCTCGCGCACGTGCGCGCCGCCGCCGCCCTTGACGATCCAGCCGTCGGGCGCGATCTGGTCGGCGCCGTCGATCGCGAGGTCCAGGCGCTCGAGCGTGGCGAACGACTCGACGGTGATCCCGAGCTCTGCGGCCCGGAGCTCGGTCGCCACCGAGGTCGCCACGCAGCGCAGGTCGCGCAGCCCCCGCGCCGCGATCGCCGGCAGCAGGTGGGCCACCGTGGAGCCGGTGCCCAGGCCGAGGCGCATCCCGCTCTCGACCTCCTCGGCGGCCGCGACGGCGGCCGCGCGCTTGCCCTCCTCCGGGTCGGTCACGACCGGTGGTCCACCAGCAGCGCGGCGCCCAGCGCGCCCCCGAGGTCCCCGAGCTCGGCGACGCGCATCACCGGCGGCTGGTCGTCGTGGAAGAGGTGGGGCATCATCGCGTCGAAGATCCGCTTGGCGTAGGGGTCGCCGAAGCGCACGCCCAGGCCGCCGCCGATGATGACCGCGTCGGGGTCCAGGACGTTGCACGCCGAGGCGACGCCGATGCCGATCGCGTCGACGGCCTCATCGATCAGCCGCTCGGCCAGGACGTCGCCGCGCTCGATCGCGCGCGCCCAGATCCCGCTCGTCAGCCGGTCGCGGCCCTTGTCCTCCATGATCTTGAAGAGGTCGGTCTTCTCGCCGCCGTCGTGCGCCTCGCGGGCCCGCGCCTCCATCGCGCGGCGCCCCGCGTAGGCCTCCATGCAGCCGCGCCGGCCGCACGGGCACTTCAGCCCGCGGTGGTGGACGGGGATGTGGCCGATCTCGCCGGCCGCGCCGCGGCCGAGCCACGGCTTGCCGTCCAGGACGATGCCGCCGCCGACGCCCGTGCCCCAGAAGACGCCGAGCAGCGAGCTGAACTCGCGGGCGGCGCCGAGGGTGAACTCGGCGTCGGTGGCGACCTGGACGTCGTTGCCCAGCCGGACCTCTTCGGCGCCGAAGCGCCGGCCCAGCTCGGCGGCGAGCGGGTAGGCGTCGCGCCAGCCCGGGAGGTTGCCGGCGCGGGCCAGCGTCCCGGCGTCGTCGTCGATCGCGCCGGGCGCGCCGACGCCGATCCCGGCCAGGGCG
>JAOPZD010000060.1 GCA_025964295.1 Conexibacter sp. | reverse complement strand
GCGCGACGGCCTGGCCGTCGCGCAGGGCGTCGAAGATCGCGGCCTCTTTGCAGAGGTTGGCCAGCTCGGCGCCGGACAGGCCGCTGGTCTGCTGGGCGATCGCGTGGAGGTCGACGTCCGGGAGCAGCGGCTTGTTGGCGGTGTGGACGGCCAGGATGCGCTTGCGGCCCTCGACGTCGGGCGGGGAGACGAAGACCTGGCGGTCGAAGCGGCCGGGCCGCAGCAGCGCCGGGTCGAGCTTCTCGAGCAGGTTGGACGCCGCCATGACGACGACGCGGCCGGAGGACGAGAAGCCGTCCATCTCGACCAGCAGCTGGTTGAGCGTCTGCTCGCGCTCGGAGTTGTTGTCCGAGCCCCGCCGCGCGCCGACGGCGTCGAGCTCGTCGATGAAGATGATGGCCGGCTCGTGCTTGCTCGCCTCGCGGAACAGGCGCCGGATCCGCGCGGCGCCCAGGCCGGCGAACATCTCGACGAACGAGGACGCCGACTGCGCGTAGAACGTCGCGCCGGACTCGTGGGCGACGGCCTTGGCCAGCAGCGTCTTGCCGGTGCCGGGCGGGCCGTGCAGCAGGACGCCGGCGGGCACGCGCGCGCCGAGCTTCTGGAAGCGCTTGGGCTCCTTGAGGAAGTCGACGACCTCCTGGAGCTCCCGCTTGGCCTCGTCGACGCCGGCGATGTCGGTCCAGGCGACCTCGACGTTCGCCGCCGGGCTGATCTCCACCGGCTTGGTCTTGGGCATCGACTTCAGCGTCCGCCACATGACCACGGCGAACAGCACGATGAAGAGCAGGGAGGCGAAGCCCTGCCAGTCGCTGCCGAACTGCTGGACCTTCTGGGAGATGGACTGCTTGGGCACGAGGGTCGTGGCGACCGTGCCCTTGCCGCCCATCAGGCCCTCGAGCCGCGCCTTGGTGTCGACGAGCGCCTTGGCCGTCGGCGGATCCATCGCGAGGTAGTCGATCGGGACCCCGTCGATCGTCGTCGAGAACTTGATCGTCGGAACGGCGGCCACGCCCCTTCCATCGGCCGCAGGGGTCGGGTCCTTGAAGACCGTCCCCCACTTGTATAAGCGGACTGAAGTCCGCTATAGTTGTCGACACAAGCGGACTCCAGTCCACCTTTCACCCGCTCCCCAGGAGATTCACCATGAGCACCACCGTCACCGAGATCCCCGCCGGCACCTACGGCCTCGATCCCGTCCACAGCTCCATCGGCTTCGGCGTCAAGTACAACGGCCTGGCCACCTTCCGCAGCTCGTTCGAGAAGTACGACGCCGCGCTGACCGACGGCGTCCTGACCGGCACCGCCGATGTCTCCTCGATCACCATCGACGAGGCCAACTTCAAGGGCCACCTCCTCAGCGAGGAGTTCTTCAACGCCGAGTCGACCCCGACGGTCACCTTCCGCTCGACCGACGTCAAGCTCAACGACGACGGCACCGGCGAGGTCACCGGCGAGCTGACGATCCGCGGCGTGACCAAGACGGTCGTCGCCACCGGCAACGTCGCCGCCGGCGCCGACCCCTACGGCAACGAGCGCGTCGCGTTCGAGCTGTCGACCACGGTCGACCGCCGCGAGTTCGGCCTCAACTGGCAGAACGCCCTCCCCAACGGCGGCGACGCCGTCGCGTGGGACGTCACCCTCACCGTCGACCTGCAGCTCGTCAAGCAGGCGTAAGGACCCACTCGAACCATGTCTGCGATCCGCATCCTCGGCCTCTCCGGAAGCCTTCGGAGCGGGTCCCACAACACGGCCCTCCTCCGGGCGGCGGCGATGTCGCTGCCGTCCGGGGCTGAGCTGGAGGTCTACGACGGCCTCCGGGACCTGCCTCCGTACGACGCCGACCTCGACGTCGAGCCCGTCGACCCCGCCGTCGCGCACCTGCGTGAGGCGATCGCCGCGGCCGACGGCGTCCTGATCTCCACCCCGGAGTTCAACGGCTCGATCCCCGGCGCGCTGAAGAACGCGCTGGACTGGGCGTCCCGCCCGTTCCCCGACAACGCGCTGCGCGGCAAGCCCGTGGCGGTCGTCGGCGCGTCGACCGGCCTGTTCGGCGCGGTCTGGGCCCAGGCCGAGACCAAGAAGGTCCTCGGCATCATCGGCGCCGACGTGCTCGACGGCGAGCTGCCCGTCGGCCAGGCCAGCGGTGCCTTCGGCGACGACGGCCATCTCGTCGAGCCCGATCTGCGCAACGCGCTCGAGGAGCTCCTCGGCGTCCTGGCCGCACGGGTGGGAGCCCAGGACTCCCAGGCGGTTTAACGTGCTCGATGTGGTCCCCAAGCTCGAGCTTCCGATGTCTGACGCCGCTCCCGCCGAGCGGGAGCGCGCCGATGCCCGGCGCAACCGCGAGCGCATCCTCTGCGCGACCGCGCGGCTGATCGAGCGCGTCGGCATCGACTGCATGTCGATGGACGACGTCGCGGCCGAGGCGGGCGTCGGCAAGGGCACGCTCTACCGGCGCTTCGGCGACCGCTCCTCGTTGTTGAGGGCCTTGATCTCCGAGCCGGAGCAGGCCTTCCAGGACGCCTTGATCCGCGGCGCGGCGCCGCTCGGTCCGGGCGCACCGCCGCAGGTCCGGCTGCACGCCTTCGGCGAAGGCCTGCTGCGCTTCCTCGACGGCCACGCGATCTACATCCAGGCGGGCGAGCTGATGGGCGGCTCCAAGCGCTACGGCCACCCCGTCTACGCCTTCTACCACACGCACGTGTCGCTGCTCCTGCGCCAGGCCTGCGGCGAAACGCCCCACCACGAGTACCTCGTCGACGCGCTCCTCGGCCCGCTCGCGGCGGAGCCGTTCCTCTACCAGCGCGACCTGCGCGGCATGTCGCTGGACGAGATCTGCGCGGGCTGGCAGGGCCTGTGCGACGCGGTGCTGACGTCGGCCGGCGTCAGCGCAGCGAGCGCTTGAGCCGCAGCGCCGGCTGCTCGATCACGTAGAAGCTCGCCGCCGCCGCGGCGACCACCGCCGGCAGGCTGAGCGCGGCGCACAGCCACGGCGACGACACGTGGCGGCCGATCTCCAGGACCAGGTCCTCGTGGTAGAGGTAGAACGCGTAGCTGATCAGGCCGCCCCAGGCCAGCGCGCGCCCCAGCGGACCGCGGACCACGCGCGTCCGGTCCGTCGCGGGGACCAGCACCAGGACCGCCACGATCGCGTAGACCGGGTGGACCGCGCCGAGCGCGTCCGTCCTGGTCGCCGCCGAGATGAGGACGAAGAGCACCGCGGCCGCCGGCCACGCCAGGCGGATCAGCGGGAGCCGCGCGACGCCACCGGGCAGGTGGACGTCGAGGACCGCCACGGCCATGCCGACCGCGAACAGGTAGAAGGTCATCGGCAGCGTGAAGCCCCAGTTCGCCGGCAGCGACGACGCCGTCGCTTGATGGGCCACCGCCGAGGCGATGGCCAGCGCGGCGAGCACGCTGAGCTCGACGGTCACCGAGAGCCTGCGGCGGCGGGCGACGAGCGCGTACAGCGGCAGCAGGGCGTAGAACGACACCTCGATGCAGAGGCTCCAGGCCACGTGGATGCCCGTGAAGACGCTCGAGCTCCAGTAGATCTGCGTGAACGTGACGTGCCGCCACCAGTACTGGCCGAACGCGTCGAGCCCGGGCCAGATCGCCAGCACAGCCAAGGCCACGAAGAACGCCGGGACGATCCGCAGCGCGCGCCGCGCGTAGAAGGTGCCTGGAGCGACCGGCCGCGCGAGCCCCGCCCGCGCCGCCACGAACGGCCGGTACAGCAGGAAGCCCGACAGCAGGAAGAACAGCACGACGCCGAAGTTGCCGTGGCCGGCGAGCCGCCCGGCGAAGCCGGGGAACGGCGTGACGCGATGGACGTGGTAGGCGAAGACGCCCAGCGCGGCCACCGCCCGCACGCCGTCGAGCAGCGGGAAGCGCGGGTTGCCGGGTGGCGGAGCGACCGCCTCGGAGGGCGCGTCACCGATCGTCGCGCCGCTGAGTGGTGGACCGGGCTGAGCCATGGCGGCGGATCCTAGGGCTCGGCGGGTCCGTCGCCGACCGATACTCCCCGATCAGGTGGGTTGCCGTTGGTCGTAGGCTGTTGGCCCTGATGCACGAGCCGGAGGCCATCATCTTCACGGTCGCCGAGACGGTGGTGGCCCTGCTCGCCATGGTCTGGTTCATCTACCGCGTGCCGGCGGTGCCGGACGACGCGACGCCGTCGTGGCTCGCAGACGAGTTCGACGAGATCGCCGCGCTGGACCGCCTGAGCCTGCGCTACGGCGGCCGCGAAGCGGCGTAGCGCCGGGCCGCTACGGACAGCGCTTCCGCGGCTTGGTCTCGCCGAGGGGGACGCAGAGGGTGGTGGACGTGCCGCCGGTGAAGCGGACGAGCCTGCCGTCGTGGGCGTGGGCGGTCACGAGGACCGAGAGGGTCTGGGCGCGGTGGATGCCCCGGCCCGGGAGGGCGAGGGTGAGGGTCGGGCCCTGCATGGCGCGGGCAAGCGTCCGGGTCGTGAAGGGGCAGCCGGTCCCGGAGCAGGTGGCGGTGACCGCGGCGCCACGGGGGACCTCCGTCAGGCGCAGGCCGGCGATCCGGTCGCCTGAGCGGCGGACCCGGATCGTGGTGGGGTTGGCCTTGCCGAGCTGGTGCAGGCCCCAAGGCGGGTTGGCGTTGACGATCCGGCCGGCTGCGCAGGTGGCGGTGAACGGCGCGAAGGCGGTGGTCCTATGGCGGGCGTGGATCGTGTAGGTGCCGGGCGCCACGACGGGCCAGATCACGCCGCCGTCCTCGGACGAGGAGGGCTGCGCGCGGTCGGGGACGACCTGCTTGTTGAAGTAGATGGGCGCGGGCAGCGCCGGGGTCGCGAAGGCGGTCGCGCCGGCGATGCCGTGGGCGCCGTAGCCGGTGAAGGCGTCGAAGCCGACGTCGCGGACGTCGCGCGTGCTGAACGTCGAGACGATCGCGCAGCCGACCGGGTTGCCGTCCGCGCCGACCGGCACCGACAGCAGCGCGGCCAGCGCGCGGTAGATCGCGTCGCTGGGCACCTGGAAGTTGACGCGCTCGAGGTCCTGACCGCCGGTCGTGAACGTCTGGAGGTAGATCGTGTGGTGCCCCGCCGCGTTGATGTAGGGCGTGACCCTGCGCCCGTCGGGCACCTCCAGGTCGTACCGGCCATCCGCCTTGACCGTCGCGCCCAGCGTCGGGTCCTCCGCGACCCGGACCTGCGCGCCGCCGAGCCGGACCTTGACGTCGTTGAACTCGTACGCGGTGCCGCGCAGATGCACGGGCTGCGCCGCGGCGGGGACGGCGCCGGCCGCCAGGGCGACCGCGCCGAGCCCGGCCAGGACCGTGTCACGCACCCGCGACGCCCTCGGCGCGGAGGATCTCCGCCAGCGCCGCGCGGCCGACGTCGAGCTGGGCCTCGGTGGGCTCGCGGGTGCCGAGGACGCGTTGGAGCTCGTGGCCGGGGCGGCGCAGGAGCCAGGTCGCGGTGGAGCCGTCGTGGCGCTCGGCCCAGGCGAAGACCTCGACGGCGAGGCCGACGGAGGCCAGCGACACGACGGCGCCGGCCAGCGGGCCGGGCTTCTCGACGGTCCGCTTGAGCAGCGCGGTCCCGGCGAGGTTGGAGGCCAGCAGCGGCGCCATCAGGTGCGAGCCACAGCGGTCGTGCTCCTTGGTCGCCTCGCGCGCGTCGCGCGCGCCGCTCTCGTAGGCCCCGATCGCCTTGTGCTCGACGCCGTGGTAGGCGGCCAGGTCGCCGCCGCGCAGGGCCAGGAGCGAGGGCAGCAGCGAGATCCCCGCGAGCGCCACCTCAGCGGCGCCGCCGCGC
>JAOPZD010000123.1 GCA_025964295.1 Conexibacter sp. | reverse complement strand
AAGCCGAAGCCGAGCTCGTCGAGGACCTCGCCCACCTGCCCGGGCGTGAGCTCGATCGACGCGCCCAGCGCCTCAAGAAGGTCCGCCGCGCCGGACTTCGACGTCGCGGAGCGGTTGCCGTGCTTGGCGACCGCGCAGCCGGCGCCGGCCGCGACGAGCGCCGCGGTCGTCGAGACGTTGAAGGTGTGGCGCCCGCCGCCGGTGCCCGCGGTGTCGAGCAGGTCGCCGCGGCGCGTCGGGACCGGCGTGGCCAGCGCGCGCATCGTCGACGCCAGGCCCGCGATCTCCTCGACGGTCTCGCCCTTGGTGCGCAGCGCGATCAGGAACGCGGCGATCTGCGCATCGGAGCTGTTGCCGGCCATGATCTCGGCCAGGACCGCGCCCGCCTGCTCCTGCGACAGGTCGCGGCGCTCGGCGAGGGCGTCGATCGCCGCTGTGAGGACGTCGTTGGGCATGGAAAGTCCGCAAGCCTAGCGTGGCAGCGGATCGCTGCCCGACGACGCGCGGCAGCGCTCGTCGGGCGGGCACGCGCGGTCGGTCCGCCGCGACGGGTCGCGGAAGCGGGGCTGCTCGGCCGGGCTCTCGACGTTGCCGTCCGGATCCCACATGCCGGGCCACCACGCCCACGGCCCCAGCGGGGTCAGCGCGGCCGCGTCCTCGTTGCCCTCCCAGGGCAGCAGCCCATCGTGGTCGCCCTCGGGCAGGGGGACGCCGGCGATCCGGTCGTGCTCGGCGCAGCGGCCGCGCGCGGTGAGGCTCCCGGTGCACGCGGTCGGGTAGGCGGCGTGGGTCCCGCGGGCCAGGAAGACGTTGACACGCTCCCCGCCGGGACGGGCGTCGGTCCCGCAGGTCCCGCGCGTCTTGACCTCGTTGCAGCTCAGGTACGCGCGGGGGTAGCGGTTGACCGACGTGTGTTGGGCGAAGCCGACGTCCAGCGGCGCGGTCGGGTCCCGGCGATCGACGGCCACGACCACGCCCTCCCAGTCGGACTGGTGGTCGAACGACCCGCCGTCGGCGTCGTTGAAGCGCAGGTACCACCAGTAGTCGAGGTAGATGCGGTCGCGGTCCTGGGACGCGTGGTAGAAGATCCGCTGAGCCGCGCACTCCGGCGTGCCGCATGCGCGCCGGGCGAGGAAGTGCGCGCGGCCGAGCCCGGCCTGGCCGTCGACCTGCAGGAACGGGAGCGCACCGCCGCCGCTGAGCACCTGGCGCTGCAGCAGCGGGCCGCTGCCCAGCGTGTCGCAGTCGGCGCCGTCGTGGCGGTGGCAGACGCGGTGGGTGCCCTCCGCGAGCAGGGCGTCGACGTCGAGCGGCCGCCAGGGCTCGCCCGGCGTGCGGACGTCGCCGAGGTCCAGCCACAGCCGCGGGCGGAACCGCAGCGCGAGCTCCAGCCCGCGCCGCGGATCCAGGCCGCCGGTCTCGTCGGGCGGGCGCTGCTGCAGCCGGCGGCGCACCGACCGCGCCAGCGCCCCGTAGCCGGCGCCGGTCGGATGGAACAGGTTGTTGTTGTGGGCGAACGCGGCGGCGATGATCTGGAGGTCCAGCAGGTTGGCCCGCAGCTGGGGGACGTTGAGCCACTCGCCGGCGGCGGTGATCTCATGGCCGTCGAGCGCGTCACGGACGTCGAAGAAGCGCACGTGCTGCGCCGCGGCGGCGTCGCGGATCGCGTCGTCGAGGCGGTCGGTCGCCCGGTTGAGGAAGCGCATCTCGCCCGGCGCCATCGCCAGCCAGCGCTGCCGCGGGTCGCGCGGGAACAGGCGTGGATAGCCCATCACCATCAGCTCGCTGTCCTCGGGCAGGCGATCGACGATCGCGCGGTAGACCTCCGGCAGCCGCGCGGCGACGCGGTCGATCGTGGCGTCCAGCGGCTTGACGCGGGTGTAGTAGTCCGCGCACGACGACAGCTGGGTGGCGCAGCGGCGCAGCACGGAGGCGAAGCCCGCGTCGTTGCCGCCGATGGTCAGCGTCACCACGCCGGGCGCCGGCCCGGACTCCAGCGCCGTCAGCTGCCGGTCGCGGCCCGGCGCCCGGCCGCCGGTCAGGACGTCGTCGATGATCGCGCCGCTGCAGGCCACCGACGTCGCGCGCCATCCCAGCGCCGCCGCGACCTTGCGCGGCCAGGCCTGCGGCGAGCGGTCGCAGACCGGCACGGCCGGGTCGTAGCCCCCGCCGCCCTCGCCCGAGGAGAACGAGTCGCCGAGGGCCAGCAGCGAGCCGCCCGAGGCGGCGCCCGCCGGCTCGGGCGCGGCCCACCACAGCGCGCCGGCCAGCGCGATCGCGGTCGCGGTGAGGCACAGCACGCGGTGTGCGGCGGTGAGCATCGGCGACCACGAACCTACGCCCGCCGCAGGACGCCGCCCCCGTCCGAAGGGCTAGCCGGCGTCGGAGAGGAAGTTGCGCAGCATGTCCTTGCCCCGGTCGGTCAGCACCGACTCGGGGTGGAACTGCACGCCCTCGACCGGCAGCTCGCGGTGGCGGATGCCCATCAGGACGCCGCCGCCGCGCGCGGTCACCGTGAAGGCGTCGGGCAGGTCCTCCTCGGCGACGACGAGCGAGTGGTAGCGCCCGACGGTCAGCGCTCCGCGCAGGCCGCGGTAGACGCCCTCGCCGTCGTGCTCGATCGTGGTGGTCTTGCCGTGGATCGGCTCGTGGCGGATCACCGTGCCGCCGAAGGCCTCGGCCAGCGACTGGTGGCCGAGGCACACGCCGAGCGTCCGCACGCCGGCCTCGGGGAAGCGCCGCATCGCCTCGATCGAGATCCCCGCGTCGGTGGGAGTGCACGGGCCGGGCGACACGACCACGCGGTCGGGCGCGCGCTCGAGCAGCTCGTCGACGGTGACGACGTCGTTGCGCACCACGTCGATCTCCGCGCCGAGCTCGCCGAGGTACTGGACCAGGTTGTAGGTGAACGAGTCGTAGTTGTCCACCATGAGGACCTTGACGCTCATGCCCACCCCCGCTGCCGCGCGGCCAGCGCGATCGCGCCCTTGACCGCCTTGGCCTTGTTGACCGACTCCTCGAACTCGTAGGCGGGCTTGGCGTCGGCGACGGTGCCGCCGCCGGCCTGGATGTGCGCCTCGCCGTCCTTGATGACGACCGTGCGGATGTGGATGCACGTGTCGAGGTCGCCGGAGTAGCTGAGGTAGCCGATCGCGCCGCCGTAGCCGCCGCGCTTGACGTCCTCGAGCTCGTCGATGATCTCCATCGCGCGGACCTTCGGCGCCCCGCTCAGCGTCCCCGCCGGCAGGATCGAGCGCAGCGCGTCCATCGGGCTGAGGCCCTCGCGCAGCGTGCCCGAGACCGACGAGACGATGTGCATGACGTGCGAGTACTGCTCGATCGCCATGAACGTGTCGACCTCGACGGAGCCGTACTCGCAGACGCGCCCGAGGTCGTTGCGCCCGAGGTCGACCAGCATGACGTGCTCGGAGCGCTCCTTCTCGTCGGCCAGCAGCTCGGCGGGGTCGGCGTCGCGCGGGCGCGTGCCGGCGATCGGCCGCGTCGAGGCGCGCCGGCCGGCGACGAGATCGGA
>JAOPZD010000042.1 GCA_025964295.1 Conexibacter sp. | reverse complement strand
GCCGGCCTCCCGCTGCCGGCCGCCGTCGCGCTGTCCACGCTGGCGGCGGTCGCCGCCGAGGCGGAGGGCGATCGGGCGGGCGCGCACCGCCACGCGGAATGCGCCCTCGATCTCGCCGAGCCCGAAGGCGTGCGCCTCCCGCTGGCGGTGGCGATCGACGCCCTCGACCCGGTGTTCCGCCGGCTGCTGCGGTTGGGCACCACCCACCGGTCGCTCATCGGCGAGGTCGTCGCGCTGGCGCGGTCCGGCGCGTCCCCGCCGCCCGCCGCGGTCGCGCCGCTGGAGGATCCGCTCAGCGACCGCGAGCTGACCGTGCTGCGCTACCTGCCGACGCTGCTGTCCTCGACCGAGATCGCCGGCGAGCTGTTCGTGACGGTCAACACCGTCAAGAGCCACCTCAAGAGCGTCTACCGCAAGCTCGGCGTGCGCAACCGCCGCGAGGCGGTGGAGCGCGCACGCGACCTCGGCCTCATCGCCGTGAGCGGCCTCAGCCTCGAGCGCCGCGCGCCGGAGGCCGTCAGGCGCGGCGACGCGGCGTGAGCCGCCGGGCCTCCAGCAGGTCGCAGCCCAGCTCCTCCAGCCGCGCCAGGATCCCGCGCAGCTCGGCCTGGTCGGCCACCCGGCCGCGCAGGACGGTTTCGGTGGACTCGAAGGCGCGGACGTTGTCGGCCAGCTCTGACCGCACGGCATCGCTCAGTGATCCGCGGATCCGGATCTCATAGGCGTCATCCATCCCGATCGACCTGCCGGACCTCGACCAGCTCCAGGCCCCGGTCTGAGAGGCGGTCCAGCAGGACGCGCAGCTCGGCCGCGCCGTCGACCTCGCTGAGCAGGACGGTCATCGGCGGCTGCTCGTGCGCCTCGAGCCCGTCGAGATCGGCCAGGAGGGCCTCGCTGACGTGCCCCTTGACGCTGATCTCATAGGACGTCATGCGCCGATGGTCGGGACCGGCGGGAGGACGGGGCGTCACCCGGCGCGGGTGATCCGGCCCACACGGTGGCGGCTCGCCGGGCTCGAGCCGGTCATCGGCCTCTCCAGGCCGCCGCTGCCGGTCGCGGTGTGCGTGCGCGCCATGGAGCTCACCCGTCACGGGTGAGCCCGCGTCACCCACGCGTCCCGGACGCTCGTGAGATGAGGCGACGGCCGCTGCCAGCCCGCATCCTGCTGTCGCTGGCCTGCGTGGTCGCCATCGTGGCGGCGCTCGGCGCGTGGGCCGACCGGCAGCTGCTCGACACCGACGAGTGGGTGAGCACGAGCGGCCAGCTCCTGCGCGACCCCGCCGTCCAGGCCGCGACCGCCGCCTACCTCTCCGACCAGGTCGTCGACACGCCACAGGTCACCGCGCAGATCCGCGACGCGCTGCCGCCGCGCCTGGCGCCGCTTGCCGGCCCGCTGACGGCGGGCGCCGGCGAGCTGGCCGAGCGGACGGTCAAGCGGGTCATCTCCTCGGGCGCGTTCGCGACGGTGTGGGACACCACCAACCGCCGCGCGCACGATCAGCTCGTGGCGGCGGTCGACGACCAGGACGGCGTCCTGGCCTCCCGTGGGGTCGTGCTCGACCTCCGCCCGGAGCTGGGCGTGCTGGCCGAGCGCATCGGCGTCGCGCCGGGCGCGACCGGCCCCGACCACGGCCGCGTCCGGATCCTTGGCGGGCAGGCGCTGGACACGGTGCGCACGGCGGTGCGGATCCTGCGCGACGTGCGCTGGGGCGCGCTCGCGTTGCTGGTGGTGCTGCTCGTCGCCGGCGTCGCGCTCTCGGGCGACCGCGCGCGCGGCCTGGGCGGCGCGGGCGTGGCCCTGGTCCTTGCCGCGCTGGGGATCCTGGTCGTGCGGCGCCTGGCGGGGACCTACGTCGTCGACCAGGTCTCCGCCCACGGCGCGGGACAGCCGGCCGCGGCGGCGACGTGGCGGATCGCGACGTCGCTGCTGGCGAGCATCGCCGTGACGGCGCTGGTCTTCGGCCTGCTGCTCGCGCTCGGCGCGTGGCTGGCCAGCGGGGCGGGCTGGGCGCGGGCGGTGCGGCGCTTCACGGCCCCCGTGGTCGTGGGCCATCCCGAGCTGGCCTTCGCCGCGGTCGTGGCGCTGCTGGCGCTGCTGCTCCTCGGCGGGCTGCTGCCGACGATCGGCGGCGCCTGGGCGGTGCTGATCTACCTCGCCCTGGCGGGCGCCGGCGTCCTGGCCCTACGCCGCACCACCGCCCGCGAGCTGACCGCGGCGCGCTTCACCCGTGCCGGGTGACGGCGCCTCACCCGCCGCGCGCCGAGCATGGGCCACCAGAACCCACGACGGAATCGGAGCGCCACCGTGAGCAACCTCATCGCCATCGCCTACCCCGACAAGTCGACGGCCGAGCAGGTCGCCGCCAACCTCGACGAGGCGCGCAAGGGCCATCTGGTCGACCTCGACGACCTCGTCCTGGTCGAGCGTCGCGACGACGGCAAGGTCAAGCTGCACCAGCCCTCGCTGACCGCGACCGGTGCGCTCGGCGGCGCGGCCTGGGGCGGCCTCATCGGCCTGCTCTTCCTCGTGCCGTTCTTCGGCATGGCGATCGGCGCGGCGAGCGGCGCGGCGGCGGGCGCCATGAGCGACGCGGGCGTCGACGACTCCTTCATGAAGGAGCTCGGCGAGCAGTTGCAGCCGGGCAACGTCGCGCTGGTCGCGCTGGTCCGCAACGCCAACGTGGACAAGCTGCTGGCCGACGTCAAGATCCCCGGCACGATCATCCACTCCTCGCTGGATCCCGACACGGAGGCCGCGCTGAGCGACGCGCTGGCCAAGGCGGGCGCCTCGGCATGAGCGTCTCGGGCCCCGTCGAGATCGTCGCGATCGAGTTCTCCGGCGACGGCCTCGCCGGGGACCTCGGGCAGCGGCTGGCCGACGCCGTCGGCAGCGGCGCGGTGCGGATCATCGACCTCCTCTTCGTCGAGCGCGGCGAGGACGGCACGGTCACCAGCCGCGAGCTCACCGAGGTCGACGCGGACACCGCGCCCGGTCTGGACGCGCTGGAGGGCGAGGTCCTGGGCCTGGTCGACGACGCCGATCTGGCGGCCATCGGCGAGGCGCTGAGCCCCGGCGCCTCCGCGGCGCTCGTCGTCTTCGAGCATGTGTGGGCGCGCGAGCTGGTCGCCGGGATCCGCGCGTCCGGCGGCCGCGTCGCGCTGCGCCACATGGTCGCCGCCGACGAGGTCGAGCGCGCGCTTGCCGCCCTCGGCATCCCGGCGCGCTGAGCAGCGGGCGGCGGAACCGGACGGCGTGCGGATGCGGCAGCGCCGCCCCGTCCGCGCCCTGCTGGTGCTCGTGCGGCGGATCCTCGAGCGCGTGCTCGCGCTCGACATCGTCGACCGCTCGCTGGTGATCGGCGCCCAGGCGTTCAGCGCGCTGATCCCGCTGCTGATCGTGCTGGCGTCGCTGGGCTCGCGCGACGGGCGGTCCTTCGCGGACGCGCTGATCCGGCGCTTCGGGCTCTCCGGCGACGCGGCGAGCGCGGTGCGGACCGCGTTCGCGGCGCCCGCGTCGGGCAGCTCGATCACGGTGGTCGGCGTGGTGCTCGTCGTGGTCTCGGCGCTGAGCTTCAGCCGCACCCTGCAGCGGATCTTCGAGCTGACCTGGCAGCTGCCCCGGCGCGGCTTCCGCGGCACGCTCGCGGGCCTGCGGTGGCTGGCGGTGGTGGTCGTCTACGGCGCGCTGCACCTGCTCGTGGCCTCCTGGGTCCACGGCGTGCCCGGCGTCCTGCTCGCCCTGGCCGGGGCGTTCGTCCTGTGGCTGCTGACGCCGTACATCCTGCTCGACGGGCGCCTGCCGTGGCGCCGGCTGATCCCGCAGGCCGGACTGTGCGCCGTGGGCATGACGGTCCTGGGCGCCGGCTGCGCGGTCTACGTGCCGCGGGCGATGAGCAGCTCGTCGTCGGAGTTCGGGGCCATCGGCGTGGCCTTCACGCTCCTGAGCGTGCTGTGGGCCGGCGGCTTCATCATCGTCGGGGCGGCGGCGATCGGCTCGATGGCCGCGACGGGCGACGACCGGGTGGCCGGATCGCCGCCGGCGGCCCCGCCCTCGGCGGTCACGGCACCCTGAGCGGCTCCGCGGAGGCCCGGCCGTCCACGGTCTCCTCCGGCGCGTCCTGACGGCGCAGGGCCGCCATGCGCGCGCGGCGCGGCGCGCCCGCCTCGCGGAGCACGATCTTGATCGTGGCGGCGAACGGGACCGCGAGGATCGCGCCCACGACGCCGAGCAGCGAGCCGGCGACGAGGACGGCGACGATCGTCGTGAACGCCGAGAGCTGGACCGCGCGCCGGTAGACGACGGGGTAGACGACGTAGTTCTCGACCTGCTGGTAGACGAGCTGGATCACGAGCATCGCGATCGCCGCCGGCGTCGAGACGGTCAGCGCGACGGCGACGAGGATGACCGCCGCGATCGTCGCGCCGACCTGGGGGATGAGGTCCAGGAACCCGGTGATGACCGCGAGGACGATCGGGAACGGCAGGCCGAGGGCCCACGCCGACAGGCCGGCCACCGTGGCCGCGATGCAGGAGATCGCGACGTTGCCGATGAGGGAGTCCGAGACGGCGTGGATCGCCTCCTCCAGGACGGGCCGCCAGCGCCGCTCGGCCTCCGGCGGCGCGAAGCCGAACAGCCAGTCGGTGATGGCCGGCCGCTCCATCAGCAGGAACAGCGCCAGGAACGTGAGCGTGACCAGCGACAGCACCGAGCCGAACGCGCCGCCGGCGATCCCGAGGATGGTCGTCGCCGCGTCGGGGAGCCCGGCCGCCAGGTCCTTGAGCGCGTTGCGGACCTTGTCGTCGACGCCGGCGGTCGAGACCAGGCTTTCGAAGGCGTCGGTGTGGGTCAGCTGGTCCCAGTAGCCCGGCAGCGCGTCGGCGAAGTCCTCGATCTGGCCCCACAGCGGCCCGGCGGCGACCACGACGATCGCCACGACGGCGCCGAACAGCGCGGCGAAGGTCGCCAGCGCCGCACGGGCCCGCGGCCAGCCGCGGGCCACGAGCGCCCCGACGGGCGGGTCGAGGCCGAGCGCCAGGATCGCGGCGACGAGGATCGAGAGCAGCGTCCCGGCGGAGAGCACGGCCAGCACCACCACGCCAGCGAAGGCGGCGACGGTGACGAGCGTCCGCGGCGGCAGGATGATCGCGACGCGCTGCGGGCGGGGGTCCTCGGGAGCCACGGCGGATCCCATCGTCCGCCGCGCCGGGGTGACGGCGGCTCACCCCGGGCGGGTGGTCGGCGCGTCGTCCAGGTCGAGGGTCTGGCCCGGGTCCAGCGCGGCGACCGGCACGCCGACCGCGCGCATGCGGTCCAGGAAGTCGTCGCGGAGATGGGTGAGGACCCAGCCGTTGCGGCGCGACGAGGCGATCGGCAGGAACGTCCCCCAGTGGATCGGGACGACGATCCGCGGGTGCAGCAGGACGGCGGCTTCGGTCGCCGTCGCCGGGTGCAGGTGCCCCGGGCCCAGGGACGGGCCCCAGCCCCAGATCGGCAGCAGGGCGACGTCGAGCGGCGGATCGGCCAGGCGCGCCATGCCGCTGAAGAGCTGGGTGTCGCCGGCGAAGTAGATCCGGCGAGCGCCCTCGACGACGTACCCCAGCGCCGGAACGTCGCGGCCGAGCGGCAGGCGGCGCCCGTCGTGGCGGGCGGGGACCGCGCGGACGGCCACGGTGGACGACAGCGCGACGACGTCGCCGACGGCCAGCTCCTCGACCGCCGCCACGCCGAGGCGCCGCAGGACGCTCCCCGAGCCGGCCGGCGCGAGCAC
>JAOPZD010000016.1 GCA_025964295.1 Conexibacter sp. | reverse complement strand
TATGTAGACCCGCGACTGGATCCGGACGCGAGCGCCGACGGTCGTGTCGTTGTCGATCGTCGAGCCCTGGCCGACGATCGAGCCGGCGCCGATCGAGGAGCGCTCGCGCACGTAGGCCTGGTCGCCGACGATCGCGCCCGCGCCGATCGTCGCGCCCGCCAGCAGGATCGCGCCCGCGCAGATCCGCGTGCGCTCGCCGACGCGCAGCGGCGGCGGCTCCTCGCGCGAGGCGGTGGACTTCGGGCCGAGCACGACCGGCTTGCCGAGGATCGCGCCGTCCTGCACGCTGACGCCGTCGCCGAGCACGACGCCCGCGTGGACGACGACGTTGGCGCCGAAGGTGACGCCGTCCCCGATCTGGGCGTCGGGGTGCAGATACAGCCCTGGAACGTCGGTGGCGGCCATGGCGGATACCCTAGTGGCGCCGTGGGAAGCCACAAGCCCCCGCGCGGCGCGGTGATCGGCCTGGGGATGATGGGTCGCCACCACGCCCGCATCCTGCAGTCCAACCCCGCCATGCGCTTCGCCGGCGCCGTCGACCCCGGCGGCGATCGCCACGGGGCCGTCCGCGACCCGTCGCTGGTGTGCGCGACGGTCGGCGAGCTGGCTGGCGTCCCGGGCGGCGTGCCGGACTTCGCCGTCGTCGCGGTGCCCACCGAGGAGCACCTCCCGATCGTGCGCGAGCTGGCGGGCCTCGGGGTCCACGTCCTGATCGAGAAGCCGCTGGCCGCCACGAGCGCCGAGGCCCGCGAGATCATCCAGCTCGCCGACGACAACGGGATCTTCGGGGCGGTCGGCCACGTCGAGCGCTGCAACCCGGCGCTGCGCGCGCTGCGCACCCATGTGCAGGACGGCCTGCTGGGCGACGTCTTCCTCGTCGCCACCGAGCGCGTCGGCCCGTTCCCGGACCGGATCCGCGACGTGGGCGTCGTCAAGGACCTCGCCACCCACGACCTCGACCTCGTCCGCTGGCTCGGCGGCGCGCCGATCGAGCGCGTGGCGGCCCAGACCCAGCACCGCATGGGCCGCGAGCACGAGGACCTCGTCCTGGTCAACGGGCGGCTGGAGAACGGGCGCGCGTTCAACGTCGTCGTCGACTGGCTGACGCCGACCAAGGTCCGTCGGACGCGCGTGCTCGGCGAGCGCGGCATGCTCCTCGCCGACACGCTGACCGCCGACCTGTACTTCTACGAGAACGCCGACGTGCCGACCGGCGGCTGGCCGGAGATGCAGGCGCGCCGCGGCGTCGCCGAGGGCAACATGACCAAGTACGCGCTGGAGCGGCGCGAGCCGCTGCAGGTCGAGCTCGAGGCGTTCTGCGCCGCGATCCGCGGCGAGGACGGCGCGGGCGTCGTGTCGCTGCAGGAGGGGCTGGAGACCGTGGCCGTCGCCGAGGCCGTGCTGGCCAGCGCGGCGTCGGGCGAGGCCATCGCCCTGGCCGGTAGTGCTTCATGAAGGCTGTCGTCGTCGCGCTGGGCAAGGTGGGGCTGCCGCTGGCAGCGCGGATCGCGCTGGCCGGCCATGAGGTCGTCGGCGCCGACGTCGACCCGCGCGTCGTCGCGCTGGTCAACGACGGCCAGGCGCCGTTCCCCAACGAGGCCGGGCTGCCGGAGGCGCTGGCCGAGACGGTCGCCGACGGGCGGCTGCGCGCGGTGTCCGACACCGCCGCCGCGGTGGCCGAGGGCCCGGACCTGGTGGTGGCGGTGCCGCCGCTGGTGGTCGACGCGAGCGCCCGCCCGGACTGGGGGATCCTCGACGCGGTGGTGGCCGACATCGGCCGCGGGCTGAAGGCCGGGACCACGGTCTCGATCGAGACGACGGTCCCGGTGGGCACCACGCGCGCCCGCGTGGCGCCCGCGCTGGAGGCGGCGTCGGGCCTGCGCGAGGGCGTCGACTTCCACGTGGTCTTCTCGCCGGAGCGGATCTTCAGCGGCCGCGCGATCGCCGACCTCGACAACTACCCCAAGCTTGTTGGGGGACTGTCCCCCGAGGGCGAGGCGCGCGGGATCGAGCTGTACGCCTCGTTCCTGGACGCCGAAGTGCGCGGGCTGGGCTCGGCGGAGGCCGCCGAGCTGAGCAAGCTCGCCGAGACGACCTACCGCGACATCAACATCGCCTTCGCCAACGAGCTGGCCCGCTACAGCGACGAGCTGGGCATCGACGTCCTGTCGGTCATCGACGCCGCCAACTCCCAGCCCTACTCGCACGTGCACCGCCCCGGCATCGCGGTCGGCGGCCACTGCATCCCGGTCTACCCGCGCTTCCTGCTGGCCGGCGACGCCGACGCGCGCCTGCCGCTCGCCGCCCGCGAGATCAACGAGCGGATGCCGGCCTACGCGGCGGATCTGCTCGGCGACGTGGAGGGCAGGCGCGTGCTGATCCTCGGCGTGGCCTACCGCGGCGGCGTGAAGGAGACGGCGTTCTCCGGCGCCTTCGCGCTGCGCGACGCCCTGGAGGGCCGCGGCGCGTCGGTGGTCGCAAGCGATCCGCTGTTCGACGACGACGAGCTGCGCGGACACGGCTTCACGCCGTGGGACGGCGCGAGCGCCGTCGACGCCGCGGTGGTCCAGGCCGACCACGCGCAGTACGCGACGCTCGCCGGCGCCGACCTCCCTGGCGTGCAGACGATCGTCGACGGCCGCGGCATCCTCGACGCCGCGCGCTTCGGCGGCGTCCCCGTCCGGAGGATCGGGCGCCCGGAGGGCGCGGCCGCCGATCCCGGCTCGGCGATCGCGCCGCGCAGCTAGCTCGGGTCGCCCGCCGCGTGCTCGTCAATTGCGGCCCGCATCGACGCGAGCCGCGATGGCGGAGTCAGCCGGCGTGCTCGTCGATCGCGGCAACGACGCGCTCCCCCGCCTTGCCGTCCCCGTAGAGCTGCGGGTGCTCCTCCGGCGGCGCCTCCTGCAGCGCGGTCAGCGCGGAGTGCAGGTCGAGGTCGACCAGGACGTTCCAGCCGACGTCGACGGTCTCGACCCACTCGGTCGTGTCGCGCATCGTCACGCACGGGACGCCCGCGAAGTAGGCCTCCTTCTGCACGCCGCCCGAGTCCGTCAGCACGCGGCGCGCGTTGGTCAGCAGCGAGGTGAAGGCCATGTAGCCCAGCGGCGGGGCGAGGCGGACGTGGTCGGCGGCCTGCAGCTCGTCCAGCCAGCCGGCGGCGTCCAGGCGCGCGCCGGTGCGCGGGTGCAGCGGCAGGACGACGGGCTCCTCGAGCGCCAGCAGCAGGTCCACCAACTTGCGCAGCCGCTCCGGGACGTCGACGTTGCCCGCGCGATGCGAGGTGCACAGGAGGAACTCCCCGGCCGTCACGCCGGCGTCGCGCAGCGGCTTGAGGTCAGCCTTCGCGCGCGGCTGGAACATCATCGACACGTCGACCATCACGTCGCCGACGTTGACCACGCGCCCCGCCACCGACTCGCGCGCCAGGTTCTCCTCGGCGGTCTTGGACGGCACGAGCAGCAGCTCGCTGAGGTGGTCGGTCAGCACGCGGTTGAGCTCCTCCGGCATCCGCCGGTCGAACGAGCGCATCCCGGCCTCGACGTGCACCACGGCGACGTTGGCCTGCGCCGCCGCCAGCCCGCCGGCGATCGTCGAGTTCGTGTCGCCGTAGACGAGCACGACGTCGGGCTGCTCGGTCGCGATCAGCGGGCCGATCTCGGCGAGCATGCGCGCGGTCTGGTCGGTGTTCGTCCCGCCCGCGATGTGCAGCTGGCGCTCCGGGCGCGGCACCTGCAGCTCCTCGAAGAAGATCGCGCTGAGCTCGTCGTCGTGGTGCTGGCCGGTGTGGACGAGCAGCTCGTCGTGGCGCTCGCGCAGCAGGCGCGAGACGGCCGCGGCCTTGACGAACTGCGGCCGGTTGCCGATGACCGTGAGGATCTTCATGGTGGACTACGCTCCGAGCGCGTCGCGGATGTGGGCGGCGAACGTATCGGCCGCGGCCTGGGAGAGCGGCCCGGGAACCGCCGGCATGTCGATGTCGTCGATGCGCGCGATCGGCTGGACCTCGCGGGTCGTCGAGGCCAGGAACGCCTCGCGCGCGCCGAGCAGCTCGTCCTGGGTGACGACCTCCTCGCGCGCGTGGGGCAGCAGGTCCAGCAGGTGGCGGCGCGTGATCGAGTCCAGGACGCGGTCGCTGAGCGGCGGCGTGACGAGCGTCTCGCCGTCGAAGGACACGAAGAACGACGACGTCGGCGCCTCCAGCACCCGTCCGTGCGGCGTGACCAGCAGCGCCTCGGTCGCGCCCCGCTCGGCGGCCAGCCGCTGGGCGAGCATGTTGCCCGCGTAGCTCAGCGACTTCACGCCGTCCAGGACGCGCGGCGGGACGTACTCGACCGACGCGAGCACCAGCGGCTCGCGCTCCTCGGGCACCGCCTCGACCAGCCCGATCCGGCGCCCGCCGCGGGTGACCAGGAAGCGCACCGCGCCGGTCACCGGGCCGGCGTCGGCGAGCAGCGCCTCGAGGTCGGCCTGCACCGCGGACAGGTCGATCTCCAACCTGAGGTTCTTGGCCGAGTTGGCCATCCGCCGCAGGTGGTCCTCCAGCGCGAACGGCTTGCCCTCGTAGACCGAGATCACCTCGAAGACGCCGTCGCCGCGCAGGAGCCCGAGGTCGGTGACGCCGATCGTCGCCTCGTCGGCGGGCAGGACCGTGCCGTCGAGGACGGCGAGCGCGGTGAGGGTCATGACCCCATTCTTGCCGATCGGCGGCGGCGGTCAGGTCGCGAGCGCCTCGACCGGCACGGCGGGCAGCGCCAGGCGCGCGAGCGTCCCGCCGCCGGGCGCCGGCGCCA
>JAOPZD010000654.1 GCA_025964295.1 Conexibacter sp. | reverse complement strand
GGGTGTGACCGATGATTTTGGCTGGCGATCGCGGTCTCAGCCGTGCGGGCCGTGGCTGCACCCGTAAACAACGACCGGTTGGAGTCAGATGGCCAAGCTGACATACGCGGCGATCGCCTCGCTTGACGGGTACGTCGAGGTCGAGGAGGACAGGCTCGGCTGGGCGACGCCAGACGAGGAGGTGTATGCGTTAGTCAACGACCTCGAGCGGCCGATCGGCACCTCCCTGTACCGGCGCCGGAAGAGTCGTGTACTCCCGGACGCTTCAAACGGCATCCAGCGCGAGGACGTGTACTGACTGAGGTGGCCGACGCGTCTGGGTCCAGCAGAGCGACGGGGCGTGGACTTGAACCTGC
Source organism: Conexibacter sp. (assembly GCA_025964295.1). Next base: position 21,859 of record JAOPZD010000654.1, on the reverse strand, counting down.
GACCGCCCGGCCCCCAGCCAGATATAGGGGATATCGCTGAGGCGTATCCCCTTTGTTTGTAAGGGTTCGTGGTCTGCGACTTCCGCTGAGTTGCGCTCAATTTGGACCGCAAGTTGGACCGCAAGCAAGGGCTCAACGACTAGCGCCAAGGTCGGTCGGACGACCTGGAGCCAACGCTCGGAGCGGGCACGATGGTTGCCCATTGCGCCCGAGATGAGAAGATCACCGCTCAGCCTGTCTCCACCGATGCCCGACCAGCTCTTCCCTGATCCACCGCGCCGTCCGCCCGTCGCCGCGTCGACCGTTATCTCGGGGCCTTCAATCGCGCCGGCCGTACGGATCCGGACCTACCATGACCGCGAGTGGGAGGAATTCGTCGAGGAGTGGGTGCACAGCCTCAGGGACCGGTATGCACGCGCTGAACGCGTCGGGGGCGCAGGCGACATGGGCCGGGACGTCGTCGCGACCAAGGCCGACGGCGGCTGGGACAACTACCAGTGCAAGCACTACGCCAAGGCGCTGATGCCCAGCGATGCCTGGATCGAGCTCGGCAAGCTCATGTACTACTCGTGGAAGGGCGAGTACGAGCCGCCGGACGCGTACTTCTTCGTCGCGCCGCAGGGCGTCGGCAACACGCTGGCCAAGAAGCTCAAGGCCCCCGAGGAGCTGCGCCAGGACCTGATCGGCGCGTGGGACGCCAAGTGCCGGCTGAGGATCACGACGACCGGGCCGGTCGAGCTGGACGGCGACCTCCTCGAGTACGTCAACGCCTTCGACTTCTCGGTCTTCGACTACGTGACGCCCCTCGAGATCATCGACGGCCACCGGCAGACGCCGTACTTCACCGCGCGGTTCGGCGGCGACCTGCCGGAGCGCCCCGCAGTTGATCCGCCGCCGGCAGAGGTGACCTCCGAGGAGGCCGTGTACGTCCGCGCCCTTCTCGACGCCTACGGCCAGCACAAGGCCCAGAGGATCGAGTCCGTCGAGGCGCTGGGCGCCGACGCGGATCTCGCGGGGCTCAACGACCACTTCTCCGACGCCCGCCGCGAGTTCTTCAGCGCGGACGCCCTGCGTTCGTTCTCGCGCGACTCCCTCCCGCCTGGCGAGTTCGAACGGCTGCAGGACCAGGTCCGGTCCGGCGTGATCGACGTCGTCCGCCTCAGGCACGATGACGGATACCAGCGCGTGCTCGCAGTCGTGGCCGCCGCGAAGCAGCTGCCGCTCGACTCCCATCCGCTCAACACCCGGACCGACCCGCTCGACCGCGGTGGCATCTGCCACCAGCTCGTCAACGACCGCAAGTTCCACTGGCTGCCTTGACCGACACGTCGCCGCATCACTCGCCGAGCCCCACGTTCAACAGCGCCGTGGAGGTGGGCCTGCGCGCGCTCTGCGTGCTCACGGCCGGCCACCCGGAACGCCATTCCCTCCAGCGCCTGACCATCTACGACTACTTTCTCGTCCACTCCGACGACATCGACGGCGGCCCCGCCGGGCTGCACCCGCGCACCCCGCATCGCGGCGGTGAGCTGCTTGCCCGGCGCGGCGTCCTCCAAGATGCGCTCCTGCTTTACGCCAGCCGCGGGCTGGTCGATCGGTACTACGACGCCGACGGCGTGCACTACGCGGCGTCCGATCTCGCCTCCGGCTTCCTGGACACGTTGACCGTCGAGTACGTGCACGACCTCCGGGACCGCGCCAACTGGATTGCGCGGACCTACGGAGCCATCGACGACGCGGGCCTTGTCGCCATCGTTGACGAAGGCCTCGGCCGCTGGGGCGCGGAGTTCACGATGCAATCGGTCCTCAGCTCCGAGGGGTGGGCATGAACACCGGGTTCGCGTTGCGCGAGCTCCGGGTGACCGGACCTGGCAAGAAGGACGCGGTTGTTAGGTTCGCCGACGGGCTCAACGTCATCTCCGGTCCGTCCGACACGGGCAAGACGTACATTTTGCAGTGCGTCGACTGGACGCTCGGCGCGGGAAAGCCGCCGAAGCAGGTCCAGGCGGCGATCGGCTACACCGCAGTGCAGCTCACGATCGAGCGTCGCTCGGATGGCGCGCAACTGACCTCGAGCCGCAGCCTCACCGGCGGCGACATCGAGCTCTCCGGCTCGGGCGAGGAAACCGGACCGCTCAAGGCCAAGCACAAGGACGGCGACACCACCACCGCCTCCGGCTACCTGCTCGACCTCTCCGGCCTGACCGGACGCAGGGTCCGGATCGACAAGGCCGGCGCGACCCGCGGGTTGAGCTTCCGCGACATCGCCGCGCTCACGTTGATCGACGAGGACGACATCAGCGCCGAGCGCTCACCCGTCCACAGCCGGCGCAACAACACCAAGACGGTCGAAGAGCGGGTGTTCCGCTTCATGATCACCGGCGAGGACGACTCATCGATCGCCGGGCCCGTTGTGCCGAGGCACCAGCGCCAGCGCCAGGACGGGCAGGCCGACCTGCTCGACCAGCTGCTCGTCGACCTGCGCGCAGAGCGCGGCACGATCGCGGTCATCCAAGATTTGGATGCCGGCGAACGTCGCCTGATCGACCTCGCCGCCCGCGTGACCTCCGTGAGCGATGCGCTCACCACCCAACAGCAGACGTCGGCGTCGATGGAGGAACGTCGCCGACCGGCGTGGCAGGCGCTGCGCGAGACGGAGTCGCGCCTCCAAGTGCTACAAGAACTGCAGACGCGCTTTGAGCTGCTCGAACAGCAGTACCGATCCGACCTGCGGCGCCTCGAAGCGACGGCCGAGGCGGGCGGGCGCCTGGAAGAGCTCGAGGCGGGCCGTTGCCCGGTGTGCGGCGCGCTGGCCGAGCACCACGACCGCACGCACGCCGGCAACCATGCCGAGCCCGGGGACGTCGTGGTCGCGAGCCGCGCCGAAGCGACCAAGATCCACATGTTGCTCCGTGACTTGCTCGCAACCCTCGAAGCGAACCGCAGCGACATCGGCGAACTCTCGGCGAAGCGCGAGACGCGGGCAGACGCGCTTAGCAGGATCGACCGCGAGATCGACGAGCAGCTCCGTCCACGTCTTGCCGCGCTGACACGCACCCTGCGCGAGGCCGAACGTGACCGGCACGCCCACGCTCGCGCCCTCGACCTGTCCCGACGAGAGCAGCAGCTGCAGCAGCTGCTCAAGACCGCTCGCGGACCGGTACGCCGCCCCAAGCCGGAGGAGGCTTTCGCTACGGCCGGGGTCACGAGCGCCGAGGCGGAGAGGTTCGCTCAGCAGGTCGAGGAACTACTGCGAGCCTGGCATTTCCCGGAACTCGATCGCGTGACCTTCAGCGATGACGCGCAAGACATCGTCGTGTCCGGCCAGGCACGCACCGCCCGCGGGCAGGGCGTGCGCGCCCTGACCCACGCGGCGTTTACCCTGGCACTCCTACGGCTGTCCGCTGACGACCACCGCCCCCACCCCGGTCTCGCCGTGATCGACTCCCCGCTCGCCGTGTACACCGAACCGGACGCGTCGCAGCAGGGCTTCTCGCCCGCGGTCAAAGACGCGTTCTACCGAGCGATCGCCGCAGACTTCTCCGACGTGCAGGTCATCGTTCTCGAAAACGAAGTACCCCCTGACGATCTCGCGACGAGGGCGACCCTGACGCACTTCACCAAGGCCGCCCACGGGCGCTACGGCTTCATCCCGGTCAGCTGATGGCTTCGCCCCGCTCGACGCTCGCAAGCTGAGCTAGTTCGCGTTGCCACCCTCGCCGTCGAGACCTCGACCGCATGCTCGAGCTGGACGAGGCCCTGTTCGTCGAGCAGGAGAGCAACCTCAAGACGTCCAGGTCGGGTCTTCGCCTACAAGAACGGCCTCATGACGCCCGGCTGAGCGCACTCACGTCGTCCGTCCTCAGACCACGTACTCTCCGTGGCGATGTCCGGGATCCCCGAGATCGCCACGGCGCTGGCGGTCGCGAACACGGCCGGGGTCGCGCCTGCGCCCCTCGTTGCCGCGGCCATCAACAAGTTCTTCCGCAGCGACGTGAAGCGCAACCTGCTGCGCACCGTCCGCGCCCGTCTCCTCGCCGACCGACCCGAGCCCGGCAACACGCCGTCGATGGAGGACATCTACGACCAGTTGTGCGGGTTTCTGATCGACCCGGACTACCGGGCCGCGATGACCGCCTACGCCGAGCGCGGCGACATCGCAGAGCTGAAGGCCGTCCGAGCGCACCTCGAGCGTCACCTCAAGGTGCCCGACGGCGGCGACCGCACCGAGATCCTCCGGCTGATCGACAGTGCGCTCCTGGATGGGCTCGCGCCCGCGCAGAAGAACGCCCAAGCGGCAACGGGCGTCGCGGCCCGCGCCGGCGCCGACCGCGTGATCGAGACGGTCGAGGAGACGGCGCAGTCGGCGGCGGCTCAGATCGCGGAGGTGAGGGCCGACCTCGCGTCGTTACGCGCGGGGCTGCAGCCGGCGCGCATCCTCGATCTCGACGAGCTCACGGCCTGGACCCGCAAGACGATGAAGGTGCTGTCCAAGCGGGACGAGGAGGGGTGCGTGTGGCTGCTCACACAGCTCGGCGAGCCGCCCGACTCGCACCGCGTCCCCGCGTTGATCGACGCCTGGCCGGCGGAACTGCGAAACGGGTCCACCGACCTGCTCTTCGCCGTGGTGCGCCACGCCGAGGCGGTCGGTGCGTGGGACCAGTCCTCCGCGGCATGGGAGCGGCTGGCAGAGCGCTCGGAGGGCGCCGACCGGGCCGACCACTACGCCCGCGCCGCCATCGACGCCGGCATGGCCGGTCGCCCAGACCGCCGCAAGGACATGCTCGCGGCCTCGTTGGCCGCCGACCCCTCGTGCGTCCGCGCCGCGCTCGAGGACATCGACGAGAGCCTAGAGGCCAAGGACAAGTTGAAGGCCTTGGAGGGGCTCCGCACCGACAACGTCCCGCTCGCCTGCCTGCTCGAGTGCCACCGGGCGCGCGAGCTCCTCGTCCTTGACCGCCTCGACGAGGCCGAAGCGCACCTGGACAAGGCCCGCGCGCTGTCCAACGAGGAGGTCGGCGTGCGGATGGCCGAGATCAACCTCGCCGTCCAGTGGGCGCGCCGCGCGCTGCGCAAGCGCCGTCCAAGCTCGGCGGAGAAGCTCCGCGCGGCGCAGGCCGCCGCGCTCGCGCTACGCGACGAGCTGCTGCCGATGCGGCGCTTCGACGAAACCGTGCGACTGCTCATGCTCGCCGCCGAGGTCGACGGGTTCTTGCACAACTTCCCGGCGATGTCCGCGCGGCTGAGCGAAGCGACGGACGAGGAGCTGGCCTCGCCGGATGGCCCGGCCGTCCTGGCGGATGCCGCCCTTCGCGCCGACGACCGAGTCTTGGCGCACGCCTTTGCGCTCGCTGGCGGCGACGAGCCGGCCTGCCGACGTGTCCGGGCCGCGCTCGTCGCCTCCGACCCCGACGCTACAGACCGCGCCGAGGCGCTCGACGAGCTGACGACGATGGCCCTCGCCGGCGCCGACGAGAGCACACTTGCCGCGCTCGCCCGCCTGCAGGGCGGCGCGGTACGCCCTCAGGCCGCGTGGGACCCGCAGGTCGCCGACGTGCTCATCCGCGACGGCTACGAGAGCGTGGCGGTCGGACTGCACGTCGAGACCTGCCTCCGCGCGGATCGCCCGATCGCAGCCGGCGTCCTCCTCGAGGGCCGGCCGGACGAGGCCTGGGTCGCCGAGCTGCACCTGCGGATCATGGGCTACCGCAAGACGATCGTCGCCCTCGCCGACGCGGCGGAGGCGCTGCTGCGGCACTCGCCCGGGCCCATTGGGCGCCTGCTCGCCGCACGTGCGTTCGCACAGGTCGGCTGCCTGGAGCGCGCGCGACAGGAGTTCGCGGACGTCGCCCGCGACCCGTCGGCGCCGCCGCTGCTGCGGTCCGACGCCTATAACTCGCTCGTCGGCGTCCTCGCACGGCTGGAGCACTGGCAGGACGCGCAGAACGAGATCGAGGACTGGCAGCGCTTGGTCAACGAGGAGCAGTTGTGGGAGGACCGCATCAACAAGGCACGGCCGCGCGTCGGAAGCGGGCTTGCGACCTTTGCCGCGACCGAGCGAGACTGACCGCCGTCAGGTCGCGATCGAGTTTGTCAGAGGGCGGTACGCCCCTCCTGCAGGATCGCGGCGATGCCGGCCGGGTTCACCCACGACTCCATCCACGAGCGAGCCTGCTCCAGCCCGGCAGGCGCCCGCGAGTCGAAGTCGTCGAGCGAGACGCCCAGGGCGGTGGCGACCCGGCCGCGAACGGCGGCGTCTGCGTGGAGCCTCAGCGCGAGATCCACGGCGGCCTCTCCGCCGAGACTGAAGAACGCGACGCTGCGATGCCCGATGAGCGCGTGGTGAAGGCAAAGCACAAGATCGAACTGAGCCATGCTGTACCGCGGCTCCCTATCGACCGCGAGCTCGGGGTAGCGTTCAAGCAGCCAGCCGGGACCACCAAGGCTGCTGGTCAGGAACTCCCAGACCGGCGAGACCCAGCTTCCAGCAGGCGCCAGCGCGTTGGCAAGGACATCGGCGGCGTCACCCGGCAACCACACCAACAATGGGGTACCGTACGAGGGCGCAGTCCAGGCGGCGCGTGCCAGTAGGCCGACCGGGCCCAGGCGGTCGAGCCGCATCATCAGCGCGCCGACGACGTAGCCCAGCCACGTCGCCCCGAACCGCGGCAGCGCGTTCCATGCCTCGTAGCCGGCTCGCAGCGGCTGACGTTCGAGCCCACGAGCAAGTTCCAGCATTTGGTCGGCGAAGCGCTGCTCGTCGTGGAGGGCCAGCACGACCAGCCCGGCCAGACGACGCTCGAGGACCGGAAGCATCCGCGCCCACACCTCCCGCGCTTGCTGCGCGTCGTTGGCGTTGCGCTGCTGCGCGTCCACCACCACGGCGGAGAACGCGCGCTCGTACTCGTTGGACTCGCGCCGGAGCAGCTCATCAAGCCCGACCATGTCACCGCGTCGGAGGAGACCAAGGACTTCATCATGGACCACCGCCGGCGTCTGGCCGGTCGGATGCGCGGCGAAGACCGCCAGGCGCGCGCGGAGGTCCGTCAGGAACGCCGCAGCGCTTTCACGTCGGATGACGCGACCGCCGGTGGCCGCGACCAATTCGGCGGCCTGCTGTTGCGGCTCGCCGCGGGCGACCCACCACAGGCCGTAGCGGGACCGCCGCGCGCGCAGCAGCGTGCTGATGCCCTCGTCGGAGCCGGAGTAGCCGAGCACGACGATCCCGTAGCGGTCAAAGACCTGCGCCAGCTCGGCGCTCATCGCGGGGTCGAGCTGGGCCAACTCCTCCGGCGTGTTGCGGATCGTCTGGCGCAGGTAGTCGCCGTGTGGCTTGAGCACGATGCACGCGGCGTGCTCGCGCGGCACAGCGACGTCGAGGTCGGCGTCAGACGCGATCACGACCGGCTCGATCCCACGACGTTGCAGCGCATGCTCAAGCAACCGGTCGAAGTTGGTGGTGACGAAGACCTTGACGACGCCCTCGGCCGCGAGGTCGGCCAGCGCCTCGTGGGTCGGACCGGGCTTCACGCCCTCGAAGAGCCCCGCCAGGTACTCGCGGCGTACCGCCATGTCCGGCGCGATCGCCGCGAGCAGCTCGGAGTACGACATGTCCTCGTGTCCGTTCTCGGCCAGCCAACGATCGAGCTCCTCGTCGGAGACCTGGCTGCCATCGGCCAACTCAACCTGCCGCAGGCGGTGCAGTCCCGCACGCAGGACCTCCCACCCCGTTGGCACGCCGGCATCGCGCGAGACCCCGGACCCCAAGAAGAATGCACAGGCCTCAGGCGCCTCGGCGAGCGCGACGGACAGCGAGACGATCGGATCAAGCGGCACGCCCCGAGCCTACGAGGATCCTCCGACATCCCCGCCGAGGTACTAGTCGGTGTCCTCGTCGTCCTCAGCGCCGCGCGCGGCGCGGCTCTCGATGAAAAGCAAATCTAGGACGTCGACACCAGGCGCGCGGCCCAATCGCTGAGCCGGCTGCGCTGCTACCGCCCGTTGAGGAGGTTGACGGCTCAGGACTTCCCGGTCCAAGCGCGGATCAGCGGCGCGAACACCGGCGCTATCTGCGCCGTCTCGTGCTCCGCGTCCTCTAGGCTGACGCTGCCGCTGTCGCGGCGGATCTCGCTCGTCCACGCCTCTACGGATCCGTCGCGCAGCACGAGCTGGGTGACGAGCCCTTCGCCGCGGTCCTCGCGCTCCGTCGCGCGCTGCTCAGCGCGCGGGTCGGTCGGCGGCAGAGCGACCGCGTGCCACATCTCGCCGGTGATGATCACCGCATCGGCATCCATCCGGGCCGCCTCGTCGCCGGTGCGCTCGAACATCATGTAGCGCTCGCTCCGCGAACCCGCGTTGATACCCATCTGGTCGATGACTCGGCCGTCGCGTAGTAGCCAGGCGATGCTCTCGTGATGGCCGTCGATCGCGAAGACGCGGCGCGCGTGGCGGTGCAGTGTGGCCGCAATCGCGTGTGGCGTGGCCCCGGCTGCTGGCAGGCCGCTGTCAGGCGCGCCGTAGCGCTCGAGGACGTCGTCGATGGTGGCCGCGTCGATGCGCGATTCGCGAATGCGGAGGCCGGTCGGGGCTCCCGACTCGAGATCGCGTCTGCTTGTCCGGGCCTCGCGGCCGGCCCACATGCAGGCAGGCCGTCCGGCGCGGGCCGCGAGCTCGAGGTCGATGACATGCAGCGCATCCTCGTTGGCCTCGCAGGAGGCCATGTCGCCGCCCAGTTGCGCATGTGCCTCGGAGACGATCTGCAGGAGCACGCCGAAGCAGTGCGCGAGGATGTCGAGCAGCTCGTCGTCTTCGAACGGCTCCACCGCCCAGCGACGCTCGATCACGAGCAGGCCGTCCTCGCGGACTCGTCGATCGAGCCCGCCCAGCTGTACGCGCCGGACCATGTCGTGGGCGGTGGTCGATGGATCGACGTCCATCTCGACCGGCTGGCCGATGATGTGCGGGCCGACGATGCTCATCCGCGCTCTGGAGTGCTTTTGAATGTCGCCCTCGTGGACGACCTCGTTGCGGCGCTCCTTGACCCACTTCATCTTCGAGTCCTTGCCCATCCGCTGCTGCCACTTGCCGTACCAGCGGGCGATCTCGGCCCCGAGCGGATCGATCTCCTTCTGCAGCACCATCGTGACAGTGCGCAGCGACTCGATCAGCGGGTTGAGCTTGCGCAGGAACTGGGCCTCGTCGTGGTAGGCCTCCAGCGCCTCGTGCCACAGGATGTGCGCCTGCTCGAGCCGGGCGTGGGTGTTGGGGATCGGGCAGGGCGTCTCGAAGACCTCGTCGTCCTCTTCCTGCGCCGCGTCGCTGTGCACGACGCGCGGGAGTCCCTCGAAGACGTCGCTGATGCGGCGCCCGGCCCGCGCGGCACGGCGCCGCTCGGGGCGAGGCAGGGTCGGGTGGACAAGCTCGGCGTCGGTGGCCTCGATCAGCCACAGTACGCGCAGGACGCGTGCGGCCAAGTTCAAGGCGATGGAGATGCGGTGCGCACACAGCGATTCGCCGTCCATGTCGACCCACGTATCCATCATGTCGTCGCCACGCACGACAACGTCGCCGGGACCGGGGTTGGGGTACGGGCCGTCGCCGGGCGCGAAGACGACGCGCGCCCACGGCTGGTAGTCGGTGCCGCCGAACGGATTGCGTCCGCCAACGCTGCCGATCGGCACCAAGCTCCAAACGCCGTCGGCCGCCCAGCACAAGGCTCCGCGCAGGTGGAACTCCAGCGGCCACGTCGGTTCCGCCCAGGAGACCGGCTCGCCGTCGTCTCCCTCGAAGTCCAGAAACAGCGGCGACGCCGGGATCTCCACACCCAAACCATACGTCCAGGGCACCGAGTCATCCGGCCACTCCGGCAACCCAGCGACCAGCGCAGGATCCACCCACACGTGACGTGCCGCCGCGAGAACGGTCGGCAGCCGCAGACCGATGTGCAGCTTGGCGGCGATCGCCTGGCCGACGTCCGCATCCGTGTCGGGCTCGGGCCGTGCGTCCCACCCGTCCTCGAGCCACATATGCCGCCACTCGGATGCGCCCGCGGCCATGACCCCGCCAGCGACGAAATGTAGGACGTCGCGCCACACCGCCGGGAAGCAGCGGCCGTCTGTCCAGTCCGGGCGTTCGCCCGGATCCTCGGCGGCGGGCAGCCAGCCCGTCCCAGTCACCCGCGGGCGCTTCTCGTTTGTGCCGTCTGCTTCCTCCACCGCCGCCGCCAGTTTAGGCCGGTCGGTGGGTCACACCCAGCCGCTACAACCTGACGAGTTCGGCTTCGACGAGGACTGAGCTGTGCAGCGGCGGCGCTTGGATCCGCTGAGGAAGCCAGATGCTCGATAACCGCGAACTACGGAGACCGACCGGTCGAACGGTCCCGTCAAGTTGGCGACAGGATTCTCAACGAAGACGGTCCGCTCCAGACGGCGGGCGCAGCGGCGCCCTCGCGAACGCCTCGTTGACCATCTCGACCTCTCGCTCGGAAGGCGCGTAGTGCGCGTAGATCTGCGTCGTCTTCGCGTCCGCATGCCCTAGCAGCTCTTGGATGAACCGCAGCGGCTGCCCCGAAGCCGCCAGCCGCGTCGCGAACGTGTGCCGCAGATCGTGGAAGCGGATATCCCGCACCTCGGCATCGCGGGCACGCCTCTTTGAACCGCCGCGAGAGCTTCGAGCGATCGACAGGCCGACCGGTCTGCGGATGAGCGAAGACCAAGTCGTCGGGAGCGCAGTATGGCGTGCGTTCTGACCACGCCTTCAGTGCCGCTACGACGAGGTCGGCCATCGGCACTGATCGCCGCGTCGACAGGTGGGACGTCCCCTCCCCCGAGTGCTCGCCGCGCACGAAGGCGTTGCGAACGCGGATGCGCTGGACCTCCCAGTCGACGTCGCGCCAGCGCAACCCCAACAACTCGCTTTGACGCAATCCGGTCGCGGCAGCGACCAGCACGATCACCCGGATGACCGGGCCGAGCACGTCGGGCGGAACCGGCGGCGCCGGACCGCGCCGGCCGCGGCGCGTCGGCGCCGGCTCGCGCCTGACGATCTCGTCCGGGATCGCGCCAAGCACCTTGTCGAGCTCCTCGAGCGTCAGGAACTGCAGATCCGGGTCGACGTCGCCGCTGCGCCGACGCTTGGGCCGCGCGGCTCGGCGCACCGGGTTCTCGGCCGCCCACCCCTTGTCGATGGCGTGCTCGAAGCCCGAGTGCAGGAAGGTGATGAGGTTGCGCACCGACTTGGGCGCAAGCCCGGCCTCCAGCATCTTCTCGGCGACCACCTCGACCTGGGCGGTCGTCACGCGGTCGACGGGCTTGCTGCCGATGCGCGGCGAGATATGGACGCGTTGCATCGACTCGCAGTTCTCCAAGTAGGACTTGCGCGACCCCTGGATCGTCACCTTGCTGCGCAACGAGTTGGCGGCATCGTCGACCGTGTGCCGTTCGCCCGCGGCGGGCCGTGGCCGACGCTCCTCGGCCTCCTGCATCTTGCGAAAGCGTCGCTCGGCCTCAGCTCGCGTCAGGCCGTCGGACTCTCCTCGAGCCCGCACCGCCCCGATCTTGCGGTTGAGCTTGCGACCGTCAGCGGTACGCCACCGGCCATAGTAGGCGTTCCGCTACTGATCGATGTAGATGCTGCCCGTGCCGTAATCGCGCTTGGTCATCTTGACCCCCTAGAGGCGCCAGCCGGCAGAACTCGCCCCCACCGTGTCAGCGCGCACGAGCCCCTCGCTGCGACTCGTCCAGCCAGTGCTCGATCGCCGAGCGCCGGTAGCGCACGGTGCAACATCCCGCCCTCGCGGGCGTGATAGGTCAATGTCGATCGCGCGACGCCCGCATCGATCGTCGCGGTCTCGCCCAGGCGAAGTCGCGGACGATCTCTAGGCGCGTCACCAGCGGGAGAGCAGCGGGCATGCTCGCAGCTTACGCAGCCGACACCGCAAATTGCGGCGTCGGCTGGACAGGTCTAGTCATCGTCCTCCCCGTCGCTTGAACGCCGCGTCGGCCCTTAGTCGACGAAGCCTCGTCCACCTTTGGCCCGACTGGCTCCGGCGACAGCCTCGCTGAGGTCCACCCTGCACGCGGGAACCGGAGCCCTCCCACGATGGCACGCGTCCGTGCGTGCGGCGGGATGGCAACGGTCCCGCAGCGGGCGGGACCTCGGCAGAGGAGGATCCCGTGTCGACGAAGACCGAGGCCGAGCGCGACGCCCGGCGCGAGGCGGACCGGCAGCGTGCCGCGGTGGCGGTGGAGGCGCTGAAGTCCAGCGAGAGCTGGCAGGCGTGGCTGCGATCCCGCGCCAAGTTCCACAACTACAGCTTTACCAACCAGCTGTTGATCGCCATGCAGTGCCCGGAGGCGACCCACGTCACCGGCTTCCGCAAGTGGTAGACGTTACGGGCCATGATCCCCTGCGCGGCCGGGCAGTCGGTGTAGGCGGTCATCCCGCCGTCGGCCGCCGCGCCCCATGAGTGGTTGGCGCCGCCCGCCACTGTCTGGTTGCACGAGATGACGTCGTAGCCGCCGGCGAAGGCCGGTCGCGGAGCGGCGACGATGGCGATGAAGATGAGGACGGCGCCGAGCACGGGCCGCAGATGGCGGGTCATGTGAGCCTCCTGGAAGGATCCGGTGCTCCTTAGGGCCAGGATGAACGCCTGGTATTCGTACGTCAGCGTTCGAGCCGCGAAACTCATCGTCGTCGCGGGCATGTGGGCTGGGGCGTCGGCGTAGATCTTCCGCGCAATCTCGTCGACCGCGTGCTCAATCCGTTCGATATTGCGGCCGTGGTAGTAGCCCGCGGTCAACATGGACGCCGGGCGATGCGACCCGGACGTCTGCATCCGCAGCCGACGGCCGACCACTTCGACAGTGCCGAGTCCCCGCAGCGATACGGTCGCGCAGGGCGGCTCGTAGGCGAAGTCTGAAACTGGACGGGTCACTGCACTTAGGGTACGCGCGATACCGGGCGAAACCGCATCCTTTCGCCGTTGTCTGCGGCCGTTGCGGCGCCCCCGCTTCGAGTTCGAATCCTCGCCCCCTCCCGCTTACCTGACCCGCGACAGGTGCGCGTGCACGGGCTCGGTCGTCATGGCCTCGCGCAGGCCCGCGACGGTCCGCGACGGTCCGCGACGGTCCGCGACGGTCCGCGAGACCGTCTTATCACCGGCGGTGTCGAACCGCTCGGTGGTCCAACCCGAACTGGTCGGCCATCCCGACAGGCGACCTCCGCACGAGGGCACGGCCATGCCCTCGTCTCGCTCAGCTGGGGTGCGGGTCTGCGCTGCGGTCACGGTCCGGGAACATGACATCGAGCATGGTCTGCACCGACGCCTCCCAATGGCCGGTCACGAACGACGCCCGGCGGACCTTCCCGCCCTCCGGGAACTCGTCATAGACCCAGCGGACCGCCGGCAGCTTCGCGTACGCGCCCGAGGTCTTCTTGGCGAGCAAGTCCGCAAGCGGGTGCCCCTCCTCGACCAGCCCCATCAGCAGCTCCAGCTCGAACGTGTCCACGATGGTCAGCGGCCGGATGCGCTCGTCCCCGAAGGCGTCCGGGTGCGTGGCCTCGATGTGCTGCCACAACGGCTCGGCAGCGAGCACGCCCTCCGCCACCACCAGAACCGGCCAGACCCGCTGCGCCTTGCTTGCGTCGATGTCCGCGATGGTGATGTAGCCCGAAAGCAGCTGCGCCGAACGGTCCGACAGCTGCGCGACCTTCTTGTCCACCAGCTTCGTGATGTCGCGCGCCAGCGTGTCCTCGTTGCCCTGCACCAGCGAGCCGTACGTGAACCGGCCCGAAACGACCTCCATCAACACCAGGTCCTCGCCCGCGTCCACCGCCACATCCGGCGTCCGCACCCGGTCCTTCTTCGGCCCGGACAGCTCGTCGCCGAACACGCGCCCCGCCCCCGGCATGGCGCCCGTGTGGGCGCTGTCCACCAGCTCCAGGCAGTAGCGCTCCATCAGCTGCCCGTAGAACCCCGTGACCTGATTGAGGCCCTTCTCGCCCTGCGCCCGGCCCAGGTCCAGCAGCTTGTAGTAGATGCCCGGACCCGTCCACGACCAGATGGCATGCGGCGACGTCAACAGGAAATCGCCGCCGGCCAGCCGCAACAACGGCCGCTGCTCAAACGGGGTGCGCTGCGCCGCCGGCGATGCCTCCGGCAGCGCCTTCAAGAGTTCCCGGTAGCCGTCACGGTCAGTCGCCAACACGCCCGTCACGTCCGGCTCGCGGTCCGCGAACGCCGAGCTCTGCGCGAACCCGTCGCGGACGATGCAGCGGTCGATGAACTCGCGGTCCTCATGCAGGATGTTCGTCCCCGAGATGACGGCGAAGCCGAACGCCAGGAGCTCCGGCGCCGAGAAGCCATGCGCGCTAGTCAGCCAGGCGTCGGCGTCGAAGAACTCCGGGACCTCCGTCAGCTCCTGCCGGCGAGCCAGGTCAACCCACAACGCGTGCGTCTGGGCCACCACGTTCGCCGCCGACCGCGACGAGTAGTACGCGCCGCCGCGGATGGTGAACGCCAACCAGTCCTCGAAGTTGCCCGTCGGCGCTTCTGGAGCGCCGCTGGAAGCCTCAAACAGCGCGCTCGTCGCGAACAAGGCGCGCGTGAACACCGCGCCGTCCGGGTCACCGTCACCGATGGCCGCATCAGCCGCGTGTAGCACCAGCAGCATGCGCAACGTCGCGAAATGCCGCGGGTCGAACACCAGATGCGCTCGGTCCTGTGCCACCCAGTTCGACAACGCCGCCACCACCGGCGCGTCCGCGCCGAAGAACTCGGCCGCGAGCCGCAACTGCGCCTCACGGTCCTGGCCGGCCAACGACACCGCCGCCTCCAGCCACGACAGCATCAGCATCGACGGCTCAAACGGCAGCCGCTCCACCATCGCGACCAGCTCGGCCTCCGTCGACACCGGCCAGCCCAGCGCATCCTCATCCGGACCGACAGCGAACAAGTCCAATCCGCTCGGGCTCACACCAACCTCCGGTAACAACAACGCCGCTCCACCGAGCAGCTGGACCACGAAATCCGGCCGCTCACCCAGGTCCGCTCCCTCCGGGACCCACAACCCGGACGGCCGGCGAACAACGGCCGTCGGGAGCAGCAATCCGGGCGGTGGACGCTTCGAGGCAATACACCGAGTGTGACGACTTGGAGTTCGCCCGGTCGCAAGCCATCTCAGCACCGCATCCGGGGCATTCTCATCGAGGGTGGCCGAAGCGCACTCTCAGAAAGCCGACGTTGAGTTGCTCAAATCACCCGTAGCGCGGACGCCACTCTCAACGAGGATGGCGGGCGATCGGTACCCCTCGTCCTGAGACAGTCGAGCCCCCGCGGGCCCGGCTTGGGCGTCCGACTGCTGCTTTCGCGTGAAGGCGATATCGCCTCCCAATGTGGCGACCGGGCCGACCAACTACTTGCGCCCGTTGCCGCGCGGCCATCTGCAGAAATTGGACCGCAGATTGGACCGCAAGCCTCGCGCCACACCCGCCTCAGTCCACGAAAAAGGCCCGCATTTGCGGGCCTTTCCTCTAGTCGGGGAGACAGGATTTGAACCTGCGACCGCCCGGCCCCCAGCCGGGTGCGCTACCAGACTGCGCCACTCCCCGTGACGACTGGGAGTGTACCGGCGTGGGTTCTGCTCGGTCGTCTGCATCACCTCGCGGGCGTCAGGCGGGCCAAATCCAGGCGCCTGACGCCGACCTCGGGGTCGCCGCCGGCCGGCCCGCCCAGGCCAGGCCAGCGTCCGCCCAAGATCCCGCCGCGACTCGATCCCGAGCTTGTGGTAGGTCGCGCTCAGGTGCACCTCGACCGTCTTGGGTGTCACGTACAGCCGCTGGGCGATGTCCCGGTTGGTCAGCCCCGCGGCTGCCAGGACCGCGACGCGCTTCTCGCTCGCCGTGAGGGCGCCGCTGCCGGTCATCGCGGCTGTCCGCGGCCGGCTGCCGGTGGCGTACAGCTCGGTGCGGACCTCGGCGGCGAGGCGCGATCACCCTCTATGACTCCACCGTCCCGGCCACGCAGCTGCCCGCTCGGTGCACCGACCACTCCGCGTACAGCTACGTCGCCTACCCGGCCCCGCCGGCGGTGCGCCTGGAGCCCGGCGACGGCAACGACCGCGCGTCGGTATCCCTGGACGTCAAGCTCCCGGTCGCCATGCTCCGCGGCCCGGGCGACGACCAGCTGGAGGGCAACGCCAGCGTCAACGCGCTCAGCGGCGAGGCCGCCAACGACATCCTGCGGGGCTCCGGCGGGGACGACGTCCTCGACGGCGGGGACGGCAACGACGCGCTGGACGTCTGCACCAGGTCAGCGAGCCCGGCGATCTGTCCGGCCCTACGGCAACGACGTCGTCGTGGCCCGGGACGGCGAGATGGACTCGATCACCTGCGGCGCCGGGACCGACCGGGTCGTGGCCGACGCCGCCGACGTCGTCGCCCCCGACTACGAGACAGTCCAGCGCGGGACGGTCGACCCGTGGCCACCGGGTCGGGCCGGGTCGGGTCGACCGTGGTCCTGCGCTTAGGCGAAGGTTCGGCGCACCGTGGCCCGCCGCGCCAGCATCCCGCTGATGCTCGTGAGCGGCAGCGTGCCCATCCCGATCACGGTCCGCCGCTGAGCAGCGCGCAAGGCCTCCGGGTCCGCGCCGCCGGGAGACCGCGTGGCGCGGTCCGGCGGTTTCACCCGGCGGGCGCTCCCGGCCGGTTGCCCGAAGGGCTACCATCCCTCACGCGCGGGTGTAGCTCAGTTGGTAGAGCGTCAGCCTTCCAAGCTGAATGTCGCCGGTTCGAACCCGGTCGCCCGCTTACAGCAGCGGCCCAGTATTCATGGGCCGTCGCTGTCCTTGCGCCTGTCTCGTCAGGCCACCGAGACCAGACGGGGGAACTCAGTGGGAACAGTGTCCCCACGCGCAGCCCGGATGGCGTGTTCCGCGTCCATGTGCGGCGAGTCGTCCAACTCTTCGATCACATGCCCGTATGTGGACAGCGTGAGGTTCGCGCCGTGCCCCAACTGGCGAGCTACGTAAATCACGCTGCGGCCCTCGTGCAGCAGCAGCGAGGCGAAGCTGTGGCGGGCCGTGTAGGGGGTCGCGTCATCGCGGTCCGCCGCGGCAGCAGCCTTCGCGAAGGCGCGCCGTCCCCAGTTCTCGTACGCGGCCTTCGTCCACGTTGCGCCGTTGACTCCGGGAAAGACCAACGCGCTGGTTGACGGGTCTGGGCCCATCGCCTTCCAGTCGGCGAGATCAGCGGCGAGTGGCGCGAGCAGGCGGACGCTGCGGCGCTGGCCGGTCTTGCTCGCGTTGATCGTCAGCGTCTTGTTCCCGACGCTGCCCCACGTGATCGACAACGCCTCACCGGGCCGAAGGCCTGCATAGGCAAGAACCGACACCAGCGTGGCATCACGCTCTGGCTGGTCGGTGATTCGGAACGCTCGCCCGCGCTTGTCAACGCCCCTGTTGGTAAGCAGGAACTCACGCATCGCCTCCACTGACGCCGGGGCGAGCGGTCGCGTCTCGGTCTTCATGGCGGCCTTCACCTTGCGGACTACCCGCTGTGGGTTCGTTGCGATGCGACCGGACTCGACGGCTCGTTGCAAGACGTTGCCGAGGAACGTGTGGGCCTTCCGGATCACCTCTAGTCCCGCGCCCGCGGCGACCCGCTGCGTCTGCCATCCGGCGATCCGGTCCGGCGTCAGCTCACGCAGCGGGACCGAGCCGAGGAACGGTTCGATATGAGCGTCGTAGAGACTCGCGTAAAGGCGACGGGTTCCGGGCGCGAGGTGAGCAGCGTGCGACACGGCCCATGTGCCTGTGACGTAGTCGTCCAAGCGCTCGCGGCCCGCGTCGAGCCTCTGTACCGCAACAGGTCCCAACTGGCGACGGCGCTCCACTTCGGCGTCGTACGCCTCTGCATCCCGCTTGCGGGTGAAGCTCCTGGATCGGTTGCGATCCCCTTCACGCCAGCGAGCGACGTACCGCTTGGTGCCCGCGTCGGTGACCTTCAGGTGCACGCTCATGAGACCCGCCGAGGCGTTCTAAGCGCGATACGGTCAATTTGCATGCGGACCTCCGTTGTCCGTGTGCCATGCCGGGGGGCGGTTGCACCCGTCGCCCCGGCGCTTTGTTGGAGCGGCCAACCGTAAGGACCGGCCGGGGAACTGTCAAGCAACATGTCGCTTGCTGGATTGCGAGCCGGCGACCCCGAGCGCCTCCGCCAGCCCGGTTCGGCGTCGATTCGCGGATCGAACTGGTGTGACCGGTGTGCGCCTGGGGACCGTCCCGGTCAGGGCCCAGTCGTTCACGGCCTCGACCGCGATGACCCACTTCCCTACACGCTTGGTTGCTCGGAGCGCACCGCTCTGGCATGCCCGCGTGATCGTGCGTTCGTGCACCCCGAGTTCCTTCGCAAGCGTCGCGGCAGTGTGGACCGTCCGTGGTGAGCCGAGGACGTCGGCAAGCATTGCGACGTCATCGGGCCGATGGCGGAGAGCATCGAGCAGCACGGTCACGATGTCGGGCTCGGGCTCCACGGTCGTTCACGCAGCCCACTTGTTGACGGTGAGGCCGGACAAGAGTCGGAGCGCTGGGATCTGCCTTCGCGCAGCCATCGTTAGGCCGGGGTCTTCAGCGAAGCGACGATGGCGCGGAAGACGGCGCCGGTGTCGAAGTTCAAGCGCGCGGGCGAAGCGATCTCGATGCCGTGTTTCAGCAGCGGCTTGAGGTTGTCTCGCCGCTGCCGCACGTCTGGCCACGCCTCCGGCCCATCGAACATGTACTGAAGCGCGGTACCAGCCATCGTGCGCGCGAGCAGCGGCGTGGTCTCCTTGCCGGTGCCGTCGAGGAACCGTTGTCCGATGCGGCTCTGAATCGCGCGGTACACGGCTTCGGTGTCTGTGACCGTGACGATGCCGGCTTGACACCACGGCTCGATCCGCGTGGCGAGGCTTACGCAGAGTTCCGCCCGCACGCCCGGCCCGAGCGGCCTCTGGTGGGGCCGTCGCGCCCGCACCTGACATTCGACTCGCACCGTCCTCCCCTTCGGAAGTACCCACTTCGTGCGATGGCAGACGTCCCAGTCGTAGATGCGAAGAACGATGCCGTCCCCAGGCTTCGACCAGTACACGGACTCAATGCGATCTGAGCCACGCGCACAGCAGATGACCCGCTTGCACCCCGGGATGACGTGCGTCGCGGCGGCACTCAGGAACCGTGCGGCGACACGTACGCGGTCAAAGTGCACGTCAGCCGCGTAGTCGCCTCGTGCGAGCGTCGCCGTATGTGGCACCAACTCAACGTCGTTCCGAGCACCTAGAGCGAGCAGCGTCGAGTCCAGCTCCAGGAAAGGCCCACTCGCCAGCGTGTCGACGCGCTTGCCACGCCGCAGGGCCTCGGCCGGGCCTTCGATCCAAACCGCAGTCGGTGACCCGCGGCGGATACTGAGCGTGGCGCCGGAAGCGGCGTCTACCTTCGTCCGTTCGTAGCCTCTCGCCCGTCCACCCTTCGATGCCCAGAACGCGCGGAGGGCCTCGGGTGGGTTGGCGGTCTGGCAGCGCACTTTCACGGTGTGTGAGCCATGTCGCACGACGGAGAATCCGTCTACTTCACCGCTGTTAGTTCGGAGCACTACGTCGGACACGCCGGGTTCGGCGCGCGCCGAGCTTCGCGACCTCCCTCGCCAGGACAAGCGCGATGCCCTCACGCACGAGGTCCGCACTCGCGAGACCCTGGCGGGTCGCAGCCTCGGACAATGCCCGTTGCTGTGCGTGCGTGAGGCGGAAGGTGAACTTCTCGGTGAGATTGCGGTGTCGAATTCCGGCGGAGCGATGTCGGGCCATGCCTTACTTCTACGCCCAAAAACCGCTAGTGCCAATGTAAGTACTGCTGTCACGGACTAGTCCGCCCAGTCCAGAAAACCCGCATGCACACAGGGATTCGCACGCCTACATAAAGATTTCCGCGGGGCGCCCCATGAGGCGAAATATCAGCCGATATCTCACCGCCGATGGCCCCGATGGCCTCAGATACAGTCAAATATAAGACTGAGTCTCATTGTTTTCCGATCGTCCGGGCGGACCGCCGACACCCGCGATAACGCGACGTCTAGTCCATCGCGTACGTTGCGCATCATGGAACAGATTGCCGTAGAGACGACACAGGTCGTCGTTCTCGCCGACGGCGACAGTTCGGGGGCGGTATCGAACAAGCGCGGACATCTCTTCGAGCAGTTCATCGCGCAGCTACTGGGAGCGCTCGGTTACGAAGACGCTAAAAGCGAGAACCTCAACGTCACCAATGAGGGCATCGAACTAGACGTCTCGGCCAGGTCGCGGGTAACCAAGCAAGCGCTCGTCGCGGAATGCAAGGCCTACAGCGCCAACGTCAGCGCGGGTCTCGTCACCTCGTTCTTTGGCAAGTACGTCATCAAGCGAGCGAAGGATCCTCAGCTCGCTGGTCTGTTCGTCGCGTTGCCGCGTCTGACCGCGGATGCCAAGGAGCAGGCCGAAGCCGCGAACGCGGCTTATCCCCTGTTCCGGCACGTCGGGTCCCACGAGATCACCGGACTTCTCCACGGGGCGAAGCTCCTCCCGTCCCACGACGACGGCCCGTCACTGCGCTCCGATCTGACAATCGTGATTACAGAACACGGGCTCGCGCTGGCCGCGAAGGAACTCGATCCGAAGACGCGTAGGGCCACTCGGGTCGCCGTGTGGGGACGCAACGGATTAGTCCCAGACCCGGTCATCGAGCTGATCTCACGGACACCCTTCGCCGACGGGCTGAGCGTTGTCCGTCACGGCGGAGAACACCCTCCTCCCGTTGCCCTCATCGCGCGCGAGGCACCCACAATCATCGCGGTGCGCGGGAGTGGCTCGGACTTCGAGTACCAGCTGCCGGCCGCGCCGCGCTACTTCGTCGGTCGGAAGTCCGTCGACGCCGAACTGACAAGGTTCGTTACCGAGCGGACCCGCGGCGGCACGCTCGTGGTAAACGCGAAATCCGGCTGGGGGAAGAGCTCGCTCGCGCTGCAACTCGCGCGACGCACAGAAAAGGCAGGCGGCGTTGCGCTCGTGGTCGACAGCCGTACCGCCGACCGGACGGACTTCGTGACAGCGGTCCTCGAGCGTCTCGCTGTCCTCGCCGTTGACAAGCGGCTGCTGAAGCTTCCCGACGACGCGGCGTTCAGCAGCCTGGCGAGCACTGTGCGCACCCTTGAGCATGCCGTCGTGCTCGGCCGGTCGCGGCCCCTTCTGATCTTCTTCGATCAGTTCGAGAACGTGTTTCGTGATGAGGTCTTGACGCGCTCGTTCCGGGACCTTGCGTTGCTAGTCCAAGAGGTGGAACTACCCCTGACAGTCGGATTCGCCTGGAAGACCGATTTGGTCGGATGGACCGAGGGCCATCCGTACCAACTCCGGGACGAGATCCGGGCGTCGGCCACGGTGACGTCGCTTGAACCGCTAGGACCCGCGGAGATCGGGACGCTGCTCGGTCGTCTCGAAAAGGCGTCCGGGCAGAAGCTGGAACGTGACCTTCGCCGCCGGCTTCGAGAGTATTCCCAGGGCCTTCCTTGGCTCTTCAAGAAGCTCGGGGGCCACATCATCTCGGAGCTTGCGCAGGGCGTCACCCAGGAACACCTCATCCGGGAAGCCTTGAACGTCCAAGCGCTGTTCGAAACCGATCTCGCCGAATTAACGCCCGCGGAACAGGAAGCACTGCGACGTATCGCGCGATCTGCGCCGGTCCCGGTTTCAGAACTCGATGAGTCCGTGCCTAGCCCGATCCTCGTAAGCCTTCTGCACAAGCGACTCGTCGTGCAGGTCGGTGAGCGAATCGACACCTACTGGGACACATTCCGAGAC
>JAOPZD010000650.1 GCA_025964295.1 Conexibacter sp. | reverse complement strand
CCCGGCGACGGGAAGCCGGCGAGGCGCTCGAAGCGCGGCGCGGCGGCAGCGGCAGGACCGGCGGCGGACAGCACCGCGGCGGCGGAGGCGGCCGCGACGAGCGCACGGCGAACGGCAGGAGGCATGGGACAGGAGGCTCCGGGGACGTGAGGACGGCGAGACGCACCGGATCGTATAGCGCGATGCAACACCTGCGCCAGATGTTGCCCGCATGGCAACTCATGGTTGGAACCTGGCCCGACGTGGGCAATGATGCACCCAGGTGGCGCATCGGCCCAAGCACTTCCAGAAGCTCCGCGAGCTGCCCCTCGTCGGCCGGGCGGCGGATTGGGGCATGGGTCCGCACGCGACGTCGAAGGCCACGCGGGAGGCCGGCGCCCGGATTGCGGGCCTGGAGGCGACGGAGTCGGTCTGCCCCTACTGCGCGGTCGGCTGCGCCCAGGCCGTCTACACGCGCGAGGGCGAGCTCGTCGGCGTCGAGGGCCATCCGCGGTCGCCGATCAACCAGGGCACGCTGTGCCCGAAGGGCTCGGCGTCGCGCCAGCTCGTCCAGCAGCCCGGCCGGCTGACGCGGGTGCGCTACCGGCGCGCGGGCGGCACCGAGTGGGAGGACCTCGACCTCGAGACGGCGATGGACATGATCGCCGAGCGCGTGATCGCCGCGCGCGAGGCCGGCTGGCAGACCGTCGACGAGGAGGTCGGCAAGCGCGTCGACCGCACGCTCGGCTTCGCCCACCTCGGCGGCGCCACGCTGGACAACGAGGAGAACTACCTCATCCGCAAGTCCTTCACGGCGATGGGCGCCGTGCAGATCGAGAACCAGGCCCGGATCTGACACTCCAGCACGGTCCCCGGTCTGGGGACCTCGTTCGGGCGCGGAGGGGCGACGACGTTCCTCCAGGACCTCCAGAACGCGGACTGCGTCCTGATCCAGGGATCCAACATGGCCGAGGCCCATCCCGTGGGCTTCCGCTGGGTGATGCGCGCCAAGGAGCGCGGCGCCAAGGTCATCCACGTCGACCCCCGCTTCGGCCGCACCGGCGCGAGCGCGGACCTGCACGTGCCGATCCGCGCGGGCACCGACATCGCGTTCCTCGGCGGGCTGATCCGCCACGTGCTGGAGACCGAGACCTACTTCAAGGACTACGTCCTCCACTACACCAACGCCTCGACGATCATCAACGAGAAGTACCAGGACGCCGAGGACCTCGGCGGCGTGTTCAGCGGCTTCGACCCGGAGACCGGGCTGTATGACCGGTCGTCGTGGATGTACGAGGGCGGCGAGGTCGCCTCGGCGGCCGGCGCGCGCGAGCACGCCAGCCAGGCCTTCGACGAGCACACCGGAGCCGGCCTGATGGAGGGCAACGTCGAGCGCGACGAGACGCTGCAGGACCCGCGCTGCGTCTTCCAGCTGCTGCGCCGGCACTACGCGCGCTACACGCCCGAGATGGTCGCCGACATCTGCGGGATCGCCACGGAGCAGTTCTTCGAGGTCGCCGAGGCGCTGATCGAGAACTCCGGCCGCGAGCGCACCACCGCGCTCTGCTACGCGGTCGGCTGGACCCAGCACGCCAACGGCGTCCAGATCATCCGCGCCGGCGCGATCCTGCAGCTGCTGATGGGCAACGTCGGGCGCCCCGGCGGCGGCGTCATGGCGCTGCGCGGGCACGCGACGATCCAGGGCTCCAGCGACATCCCGACGCTCTACGACCTGCTGCCCGGCTACCTGCACATGCCGCGCGCCCGCGAGAACGAGCTGACGCTGGAGCAGTACATCTCCAGCGGCGGCGCCAAGCGCGGCTGGTGGTCGAACTTCGACAAGTACATCATCTCGTTGTTGAAGGCCTGGTTCGGCGACGCCGCGACCGCCGAGAACGACTACGGCTTCGGCCACCTGCCGAAGATCACCGGCAACCACGCGCACTACCCCACCATGATGCGCGCGGTCGACGGCGGCCTGGACGGCATGTTCGTCATGGGCCAGAACCCGGCGATCGGCTCGCAGAACGGCGGGCTGATGCGCCGCGGGCTGCGCGGCATGAAGTGGCTGGTCGTGCGCGACTTCAACGAGATCGAGACCGCGTCGTTCTGGCGCGACGCGCCGGAGGTGCTGAGCGGCGAGGTCAAGACGGAGGACATCCAGACCGAGGTCTTCCTGATGCCGGGCGCCACGCACGTCGAGAAGGCGGGGTCCTTCACCCAGACCCAGCGGCTGGTGCAGTGGCGCGACAAGGCGCTCGAGCCGCCGGGCGACGCGCGCAGCGAGCTGTGGTTCATGCACCACCTGACCAAGCGGGTGCGCGCGCACTACGCGGGGTCGACCGACCCCAAGGACTGGCCGATCGTCAACCTCCACTGGGACTACACCGAGCACGGGCCGCATCGCGAGCCCGACGCCGAGGACGTCCTGCGCGAGATCAACGGCTACGACGTCGCGACCGGCGCCCCGCTGCCCGGCTTCGCCCAGCTCAAGAACGACGGCTCGACCGCTTGCGGCTGCTGGATCTACAGCGGCGTCATGGCCGACGGCGTCAACCAGGCGCGCCGCCGCGAGCCCGGCGACATCGAGAAGCCCGGCGGCTACGTCTCGCCCGAGTGGGGCTGGGCCTGGCCGGCCAACCGGCGCATGCTCTACAACCGCGCCTCGGCCGATCCCGACGGCAAGCCGTGGAGCGAGCGCAAGAAGTACATCTGGTGGGACGAGGAGCAGGGCAAGTGGACCGGCTACGACGTCCCGGACTTCCCGGTCGACAAGCGCCCCGACTACCGCGCGCCCGAATCGGACCCGCCCGCCCAGGGCATGGACGCGATCTCCGGAAGCGACCCCTTCATCATGATGGGCGACGGCCGCGCGTGGCTGTTCACGCCGTCCGGGCTGCTCGACGGGCCGCTGCCCACGCACTACGAGCCGGTCGAGTCGCCCGTGCCCAACCTCCTCTACCCCGCGATCGGCGCCAACCCCGTCGCGATCCGCTGGGACCGGCCCGACAACCCCATCAACGCGACCGCCGACCCGCGCTGGCCGTGCGTGCTGACCACCTTCCGGCTGACCGAGCACCACACCGCCGGCGGCATGAGCCGGACGCTGCCCTGGCTGTCGGAGCTGCAGCCCGAGATGTTCGCCGAGATCGACCCGATGCTGGCCGCCGAGCGCGGGATCCAGGACGGCGGCTGGATGGTCCTGGAGACCGAGCGCGGCGAGATCGAGGCGCGCGCCAACGTGACCGAGCGCATGCGCCCGCTGCGCGTGGCCGGGCGCGTCATCCATCAGATCGCGGTGCCGTGGCACTGGGGCTACAACGGGCTGACCACCGGCGACAGCGCCAACGACATCCTGCATCTGTCCGGCGACCCGAACACGAACATCGAGACGACCAAGGCGCTGACCTGCAACGTCCGCGCCGGGCGCCGCGCGACGCCGCGGACCTCGCGGGTGACGCTCGCGCCGCGCGGGAACAGCAAGGTCAACGAGGACCACGCCGCCGAGCAGCCCAAGATCAACCAGACGAGCTTCGAGAGATGACCGCCGTCCCCCACGCCCCGCTGTCCGAGATCTCGGTGCGCCGTCCGGACGCCGAGCGGATGGGGTTCTTCACCGACACCACCGTGTGCATCGGCTGCAAGGCGTGCGAGGTCGCGTGCAAGCAGTGGAACGACCTGCCGGCCGACGGCTCGGAGTTCCGGCGCGGCCGCTCCTATGACCACACCGGCGAGCTGAGCGCCGCGACGTGGCGCCACGTGCGCTTCATCGAGCTGCTCGAGCCCTCCCCCGTGCAGCGCGCGGAGGCCGAGGCGGCGCTGGCGCGCGGCGCGGGCGGGTCGGTGCCGTCGATCCCGGCGGTCTCGGCGGCGGCCCTGGCCGACGCGGGCGGCGGCGTCTCCGAGGAGGAGATCCCCGACCTGGTGTCCTTGGCCGAGGACGGCGGCGTCGACGTCGCCGCGGCCGTGGCCGACATGAGCCGCTGGGTGTTCATGTCCGACGTCTGCAAGCACTGCACGAACGCCGGCTGCATGGACGCGTGCCCGACGGGCGCGCTGATCCGCACGGAGTTCGAGACCGTCGTGCTCCAGCAGGACGTCTGCAACGGCTGCGGCTACTGCATCCCGTCGTGCCCGTTCGGCGTCGTCGACCGCGACCCGCACGACGGCCGCGCCGCCAAGTGCACCCTCTGCTACGACCGCCTGCAGGACGGGATGGAGCCCGCGTGCGCCAAGGCGTGCCCGACCGACTCGATCCAGTTCGGCCCCTACGACCAACTGGTCGACGTCGCCCAGCGGCGCGTCGTCACGCTGCAGGACCGCGGGCTCGACGGCGCCTACCTCTACGGCGCGGGCGACGCGCCCGGCGAGGAGGTGGCCGGCGGCCTCGGCGCGTTCTTCCTGCTGACCGAGCCGCCCGAGCGCTACGGGCTGCCGGCGGAGGCCGACTCGCCGATCCAGGAGAACGTCGTGCCGGCGACGATCGCCGCGGTGGCCGCGGGGTTCGCGGCGGCGGCCGGCGTGGCGGCGGCGTTCAAGGCGCCCCATC
>JAOPZD010000061.1 GCA_025964295.1 Conexibacter sp. | reverse complement strand
ACGTGGTCCAGGCTGCCGGAGGCGACGGGGTAGCGGCCGTGCGGCGCGTCCAGCGCGTGGTCGAGCGCGGCCTCGGGCGCCAGCGACGCCTCGAGCCAGACGACGTCGGAGGCCGGCACGAGGATGTCGCGCACCTCGCGGCCGGCGAAGTCGAAGATGTTGTGCAGGAGCTCCTCCTGGGCGCGCGGGATGACCCCGGACTCCTCGGCCTCGTCGACCAGCGCGCGCAGCTCCTCGGGGGTGCGGATCGAGGCGCCGGTGACGATCTCCTCGACCCCGAACGGCTTGAGCACGAGCTCGGCCGAGCGCTCCAGGACCCAGACGATCGGCGTGACCGCGCGCGCGATCAGCTCGATCGGCCGCGCGACGATCGCCGCCAGCGTCTCGGCGCGGTCGAGCGTCAGCGCCTTGGGCACGAGCTCGCCGAAGAGGACCGAGAGGTAGGTGACGATCGTGAACGCGATGACGACCCCCAGCCAGGTCGGGATCCAGTCGCCGAGCAGGCTGCGCACCAGCGGCTCGCTGATCGCGCCGGTCAGGATCCCCAGGGCGGTGATGCCGACCTGGACGGTCGAGATCACCCGGACCGGGTCGTCCATCAGGCGCAGCGCGGCCTGGGCGCGGCGGCTGCCCGCCTCGGCGGCGGGCGTCAGCCCCGAGCGCCGGCCGGTGACGACGGCGAACTCGCCGATGACGAAGAACGCGTTGGCGCCGATCAGCGCGAGGACCGCGAGGATCCGGAGGAGGTCGTCCATGGGCGCTGCCATGGTCGCCGGTCGGCGCGGGGGATGCGGCGCGGGTGCGCGGGCGCCCATCCGGGTGGATCTTCGCCACCGCTTTCTGGAGCGGGCCGACGTGCGACGCTACGGTCGCAGCACGTCAGCGACCCGGGTCCGCCGCCACTCCTCAGCCGGCGGCGGACCCGGGTGTGGCGTGACCGGCGGAATGTCCGTCCCGTGCCGGTCACGCCCTGCGCCGCGTCTACAGCCCCGAGGCTGACTCGAACAGCGAGGCGAGCGCGGCGTAGCCCTTGTCGGACGGGTGGATGTCGCCCGAGACGGGGTTGAACGGGCCGCTCGGGCACATGAGCGTCAGCGCGCAGATCGTGGCGACGTCGCCGGTCTCCGAGCCGCCGGTCGCTCCGGCCGGGTTGAACACCGGCAGCGGGTTGACGAAGTGCGCCCCGTGCGCCTCGGCCACCGCCTTGATCTTGGCGTTGATCCCGGCGATCACCGTGTCGCCGCTGGAGCCGCCGACGTTGATCAGCGTGGGGTAGGGGTTGTAGAGACCCATCACCACGTAGTTGCTCGCCGACGGCGGCGTGACCGCCTGCAGCTGGTCGAGGATCGACCTGGTGTTGTTGACGATCGTGTTCTGCACCGCGCCCATGCCGGTGGCCACGCACGTCGGGTTGTATCCCGGCGTGCCGAACCCGCAGCCCGCCAGGAACACGAGCAGGTCGTTCGCGCCGATGTTCAGCGTGATCGGGCTCGTCGTCGTGCTGTGCGTGGAGAGATATCCGACGGCGTTCTGCAGCTGGCTCTGGCCCACCGAGTACGGGTGGTGCAGCCACGGGTAGGGGAAGCCGCTGCCGCGACCGCACAGCGCGCTCGCCGGGTTGAACCCGTTGACGAGCGAGTTGGTGGTCTCGCCCGGGCAGCCCTCGTTGACGACGACCAGGCCCGGGTTGCTCTGCTGCATGTGCTGGGCGAAGACGTCCACGTAGCCGGTGTTGAACGACGCCGGGTTGGGCGTCGGCAGCTGGCTGTTGAACTTCGCCGCCTGGTAGCCGTAGGCGATCGAGTCGCCGAGCGCCAGGTAGCTGCCCGCCGACGCGTGCGACGGCACCGGGGCGTCCTTGTCGCCGATCAGGATGTCGGCCGAGACGCTGGTGACGCTGAGGTCGCCGGCGACCGACACGCGCTTGCCGTCGACGTTGGTCGTGTAGCCGTCGGCGGCCTGCGCGGCCGACAGCCCGAGCGTCGGCGCGTCGGCCACCAGCTTGGTCGGCGGCACGCCGCAGTCGACGTTGGGCGCCGAGCGCGCGACGAACTCGTTCGTCGGCAGCTTGCCGCCCGTCGCCCAGCTGTTGACCGTCTGCGCGATCGTGTCCGAGCTGTTGCTCTCCGCGCTGTACAGGCTGTAGGGGTACAGGCACGCCGCCAGCGCGATCTGCGCCGGCGTCGTCGTGCTCAGCGACGCCTTGGCGATCCGCAGCGCGCCGTCGGACGTGATGCCCGGCGAGATCTTCAGGTTGCCCTGCAGCCGCACGCCCGGGATGTAGTTCTGCACCGCGCCGGTGTAGGCCTGGCGGCACGCCGACCACGTCGTCGGCCACGGCTTGTCGCCGATCAGCGGGACGAACTCCGGGTCGACCGCGCGCAGGATCGAGGTGATGCGCGTCGCCAGCGACAGCGTCACGTCGATCCCATAGGCCTTGCCCGGGATGTTCCCGAACAGGTTGGCCTGGCCGCCGGACTTGCCGATGACGATGTTCTGGGAGCCCTGCGGCCCGTCGGGCGATGCGTCGGTCTGGTTGACCTCCGTGCCCGGCTGGGCGATCTGCAGCGCCAGCGGCGCCGTGCGCAGGACCGAGTCGCCGACGCTCGGGGGCTGGGTGAAGCCGCCCGGCGTGCTCTGCGAGCTGGAGGGGAACGGCGTCGAGCTCGGCCCGAGGTTCTCCGACGAGCCGACCGCGGCGGTCGCCAGCAGGCGCGCCGGGTCGTCGATGCCCGGCGTGTCGGGCACGTAGCCGGCGGGCGCGCCGGCGCCGTCGAAGACCGACTGCGTCGACCAGTACGGGACCGTCTGCTGGCCGGCGACCGTGACCGGGCTGTTGCCCGCGAAGTTGCCGCAGCCGCCGGTGCCGGCGCCGAGGTTGAAGGTGGGGGCGATCGACGTCGTCGGGTTCGTGACGTCCGTGTTCCACAGCAGCGGGATCGACGTCGTCGTCAGCGCCTTGGGACCCGGGTTGAGCGTCACGTCGACGTTGCCCAGCGCGCCGCCGTCGTAGGAGTCGTGGAAGACCAGCTCGCCGGAGAGGTCGCCGCCGAGGCCGATCGTGCGGACGCCGAGCGAGGCGCCGAGGTCGATGTTGGCGCGGTTGGGGTTCGACGACGCCGTCGAGCCGCGCAGGCGGACGGTGATCGGCAGCTTGAAGTTCACCAGCGACGCGCGCCGGATGAACGACCGGCGGTTGACCAGCCTGGGGTTCTCCTTGACCGCGCGCAGGAGCTTCGCGCGCTCGGTCGCCCGCGCCTTGGCGCCCATCGGCCGCTTGGCGTGCGTCGCCGCGCCGGCGACCGCCGCGGGGCCGGCCAGGCCGACGCACAACGCAACGACGAGACCCACCACATGCCTCAGACCCAGGCGGTGCATCGACCATCCTCCGGTTTCCGTCCTGCTGACCGGACGACGCTAGACCTCCTCATCGGTGCGGCGCATCCACCCGAGGGCTGATCTCTTGTCATCCCTTTGGCCGGTATGCCGGCGATCCCGGCCGATGGGCGCACGCGGACACGCGGCCGTGACCTGCGGGTGCGCGGCGGCGTTCAGAGGTCATGTCCGTCCGCCCGCTCCTGATCCCGCTCGCCGCCGCGCTGTCCTGCGCGGCCGCGCTGTGCCCCGCGTCGCCCGCCGTCGCCGACGAGCCCGTCGGCACGACGAGCCACGGCACGGCG
Organism: Conexibacter sp.; assembly: GCA_025964295.1. The sequence goes on along the minus strand of JAOPZD010000061.1, from coordinate 963 downwards.
ATCGTCGCCGACGCGGGCTACGCGGCGTGGCGCGGCGACGACGGGCACCTCGTCATCCGCGCCGGCGCGGCCGCGCCGAGGACCACCGACCTCACGCCGCCGGCCGGCGCGATCTTCGACGTCGGCACGCGCCGCGGGGGCGGCGGCGGGCAGGTCGTCTGGACCGAGGGCTGCTCGGCGCGCGCCGGCTCCTGCGCCGTGCGCGGCGCGCAGCTGACCTCCGCCGCCGTCGCCTCCGGGCGGCTGGCCACTCGCGTGATCGCCCACATCGCCTACCGCGGCGGCGGCGCGCCCGCGCTGGCGGTCGACGGCTCGCGCCTGGCCTACGCCGTGCACGGCACGACGGGGTCGGCCAAGACGAGGTCCGCCTGCGACGTGCCGTACGTCCGAACCCTGGGCGGCGGCGCCGCGCGCCGCCTGGATCGCGGGCACTGCGCGGCGCTCGCGCAGCTCGACCTCGGCGACGGCTACGTCGCGCTGCTCGCCCATCCGGCGATCCGGTACGGCACCGGCGCGAGCGAGGCGCGCGTCGTCAAGGCGGCCGGCGGGACGTCGCGCACGCTGCAGCGCGAGGCCGAGGGCGAGGAGTCCAACTACCTCGGGTCGGTCGCGCTGGACCGCGGCGCGCTGTACACCGCGCGCGGCGGGATCCGTCAGGCCAACGTCTTCACGCGCTGGAGCCTGGGCACCCGGACGCGGTCCGACGCCCGCGCGTTCGTCAACCTCCAGGGCGCCTTCGCCCGCGACCGCGGCCGCGACTACTACCTGCAGAGCACCAACTACGAGAGCGCCACCGACTGCGGGTGCCTGATCGTGGCGGGCGACGACCCGTTCGCCGCCGGCGCGCGGCGGACCCTGGCGCCGGACCTGGCGCTGACGGTGACGCCGCAGCCGGTGTTCACCGACTCCGCGCCGTCGGCCGTCGCGACGCTCACGCGCCGCACGGTGACGCGCACGGCCGTG
>JAOPZD010000620.1 GCA_025964295.1 Conexibacter sp. | reverse complement strand
CCCGGCGAGGGCTTCGGCGCGGTCGGCGCCGGGTGGGCTCGCCTGTCGCTGGCCGTCGACGACGAGATCCTGGCCGAGGCGGCCCGCCGCCTGGCCGCCGCGGCGCGCTGAAAGCGCCACGGAACCTGCCGATCTGGCACACGCTTCCGCGCAGCGCGTTAGATTCGGGTGCATGGCAGAGGCCACGGTCCTCGTGGTGGACGACGACGCGGGCTTCCGCGCGTACGTCCGCGCGGCGCTCGAAGGCGAGCGCTTCCGCGTGATCGAGGGCGAGAGCGGCCTCGACGCGGTCGCGGTCGCGTTGCGCGAGCGCCCCGACGCCATCCTGCTGGACTGGCGGATGCCGGGCCTGAGCGGCATCACCGCCTGCCGCAACCTGCGCGCCGAGGCCGAGCTGGCCGGCGTGCGGATCGCGATGATCACGGGCCTCGACGACGAGCGCGACCGCACGCTGGCACGCCACGCGGGGGCCGACGCGTTCCTGATCAAGGACCCGGATCCGGACGCGCTGGCGCGACAGGTGCGGCGGCTGCTGGACGCCGGCAACGCGCCCGTCGCGCCCTAACACCACCTGGTTTCGCTCGCTCAGCGCAGGGGAAAGGGACCTGCCTCTCGTTCTTCGAACGCCTTCAGGGAGGCTTTCTCTTGCGCATCAAACCGGTCCTCTGCGCGCTGTCGGCCGTCGCGGCCGCCGGCGTCGTCGGCGGCGTCGCCGCCACCGGCTCTCCGGCCCAGGGCGGCGACACGCGCACCTACGTGGTGCTGCTGAAGCCGTCGACCTCCACCGAGCAGGCCACGCAGTCCATCCAGGCCGCGGGCGGCTCGGTCGAGAAGCTCAACACGGCCGTCGGCGTCGCCACCGTCAGCTCCGCCAACGGCGACTTCGCCGCCCAGGCCGCCGGCCAGCCCGGCATCCAGGGCGCGGCCGCCGACCGCACGATCGGCTCGGTCCCCGCCGGCTCGCGCACGCATCGCGAGGCCCAGGAGATCGAGCGCCTGCAGGCCCAGCGCGACGCCAAGCGCGGCGCCCCCGGCGTGACGCCCAACGCGGCCACGCCCGGCGACCCGCTCTCCTCGCTGCAGTGGGACATGCAGGCGATGCACGCGACGGTCAACGGCTCCTACCGCGTCCAGCAGGGCACCAAGGACGTCCGCGTCGGGATCATCGACACCGGCGTCGACGGGTCGCACCCCGACATCGCGCCGAACTTCGACGGCGCGCTGAGCCGCAACTTCACCGTCGACGACCCGATCATCGACGGCGCCTGCGACACCGACCCCGACGGCTCCTGCCAGGACCCGGCCAACGTCGACGAGAACGGCCACGGCACGCACGTCGCCGGCACGATCGGCGCCCCGCTCAACGGGCTGGGCATCGCCGGCGTCGCGCCGCGCGTCGACATCGTCAACCTGCGCGCGGGCCAGGACTCCGGCTACTTCTTCATCCAGCCGGTCGTCGACGCCCTGACCTACGCGGGCGACCACGGGATCGACGTCGTCAACATGTCGTTCTACATCGACCCGTGGCTCTACAACTGCACGGCCAACCCGGCCGACACGCCCGAGCAGCAGGCCGAGCAGCAGACGATCATCGCGGCGACCCAGCGGGCGCTGGCCTACGCGCGCGACCGCGGCGTGTCGCTCGTGGCCGCCGAGGGCAACGAGCACACCGACATCGGCCGCCCGGACTTCGACGACACCAGCCCGGACTACCCGCCCAGCGCGGCGCACGACCGCAACGTCGACAACTCGTGCCTGAGCCTGCCGACCGAGGGCGAGGGCGTCATCGGCGTCACGGCCACCGGCCCGAGCGGGCGCAAGGCCTACTACTCCAACTACGGCACCGAGCAGGCCGACGTCGCGGCGCCGGGCGGCGACTACCGCGACTTCTACGGCACCGACAAGTACAAGACGCCGGGCAACCTGATCCTGGCGCCCTACCCCGAGTCGGTGGCCCGCGCCGCGGGCGACGTCGACGCCGCGGGCAACCCGACGACGCCGTTCGTCGTCAAGGACGCCAAGAACGGCCGGACGGCGTACTACCAGTACCTGCAGGGCACGTCGATGGCCACGCCGCACGCCGTGGGCGTGGCGGCGCTGATCGTCAGCCAGTACGGCAAGAAGGACCGCTCGCAGGGCGGGCTGACGCTGCCACCCGACCGGGTCCAGAACATCATGCAGAAGACGGCGACCGACACGCCGTGCCCGACGCCGCGGCTCTACGAGTACCAGAGCGACGACCTCGGGCCGGAGTTCAACGCCTACTGCGAGGGCGGACCCAAGCGCAACGGGTTCTTCGGCGACGGCGTGGTCGACGCGCTGGCCGCCGTGCAGCGCGGCCAGTAGGCGCACAGCGGCGCCGGGGGAGCGTCCCGGGAGCGGGACGGGCTGTCAGGCAGGCAGCCCGTCCCGCCGTGCCCGGGGTCTGACCCCATGGTGGGTCGCGCTCATGGGGTCAGACCCCTTTATGTTGGGGTCGATGCCCGAGCCGATCGTCCCCGACCACCAGCGCCTGGCGGCGATGCGCCGCAGCTACGAGCGCGGCGGCCTGCAGGAGGGCGACCTGGCGCCCACGTGGGGCGCGATGCTCGCCCGCTGGCTCGACGACGCCGAGGCCGGCGGGGTGCGCGAGCCCAACGCGATGGTGGTGGCGACGGCGGGCGCCGACGGCCGCCCCGGCGTGCGCACCGTCCTGCTCAAGGGCCTGGACGCGACGTCGCTGACGTTCTTCACCAACTACGAGTCGGCCAAGGGCCACGAGCTGGCCGCCAACCCGGTCGCGTCGATCCTCTTCCCGTGGATCGACCTCCAGCGCCAGGTGCGCCTCACCGGCGCGGTGCGCCGCCTCGACGCCGCGGGCTCCGACGCCTACTTCGCCTCGCGGCCCTACGGGTCGCGCATCGGCGCGCTGGCCAGCCCGCAGTCGGCGGTCGTGGAGGGCCGCGCGGCGCTGGAGGCCGCGCGCGACGCGCTGCTGACGCGCTACCCGGACCCGCCGGGCGACGTGCCGCGGCCCGCGCAGTGGGGCGGCTACGTCGTCGAGCCCGACGAGGTCGAGTTCTGGC
>JAOPZD010000585.1 GCA_025964295.1 Conexibacter sp. | reverse complement strand
CGGACGTCGCCCGCCGCCGCCAGTTCGCGCTCTTCGGCGGCCTGGCCGTCATCGCGATCCTGCTGATCGTCTTCGCCAAGAGCTGCGCCGGCACGCGCCACAAGAACGCGCTGAAGGACTACAACCGCGAGGTCACGTCGATCGTCCAGAGCTCGGACCGCACGGTCTCCAAGCAGCTCTTCGACATCCTCAACAAGGGCGGCGACACGGCCGACGTCTCGGTCTCGGTCAACGAGGTCCGGCTCGTCGCCGAGGAGGACGCCAAGCGCGCCCGGGCGCTCAGCCCGCCCGACGACGTCGCGGCCGCCCAGCACGACCTCGAGCTGGTCATGAACCTGCGGTCGGAGGGCGTCAAGGACATCGGCGACCAGCTGACCAGGGCGCTGAGCAACCAGCCGACCGCCGCGGAGGCGATCCGCAAGATCGCGGGCCAGATGCAGTCCTTCCTGGCCTCCGACGTCGTCTACTCCCAGCGCGTCAACCCGCTGATCCGCCAGGCGCTGGACGACAACAGCCTCGCGGATCAGACCGTCTCGACGTCGCGGTTCCTGCCGAGCATCGGCTGGCTGGACCCGGGCCAGGTGGGCGACAAGCTCAACCCGTCGGCGAGCACCGGCTCGTCCTCGTCGGGCTCCTCGGGCGCGATCAAGCCGGGGACGCACGGCCACGGCCTGATCAGCGTGACCGCCGGCGGCGTGTCGCTGCAGCCGGGCGGCACGGTCAACCGCGTGCCGGCCAAGGCGCCGCTGCCGGTCCAGGTGACCTACGCCAACCAGGGCCAGAACGACGAGACCAACGTCACGATCTCGGTCAAGATCAGCGGCGGGCCCAAGACGATCACCGCCACCAAGAAGCTGAACCAGACCAAGGCCGGCTCGCAGGCGGCCGTGCCGATCCAGCTGACGTCGGTCCCGCCGAGCGGCTCGTCGACGACGATGACGGTCCAGATCAAGCCCGTCCGCGGCGAGCAGAAGACCGACAACAACACGTCGACCTACACGATCCTGTTCACCTGACCCTGGGCCGGTCCGGCGGTGCGCCGTTCCGGGCGGCGGGCCTAGTAGCGTCGGGGGCGTGGATAGCTCGACCGCGGGGATCGTCGCGCTCGCCGGGTGCGCCGTCGCGCTGGCGGCGCTGGTCGTGGCCGTCGTCGCGGTGCTGCGGCTGCGGCGCCTGCGCGCCGACCAGCGCGTGCTGATGGGCGCGGGTCCGACCGAGGACCTCGTCGCGCACGCCGCGCGCATCGAGCAGGAGTTCCGGTCGCTGCACGCCTACGTCGGCGACGTCGCCGCGCGGCTGGACGGCCGCGTCGGGACCGCCGAGGACCGCCTGGACCGGTCGATCGCGTTCCGCGGGCTGGTGCGCTTCGACGCCTACAACGAGATGTCCGGACAGCAGTCGGTGGCGATCGCGCTGCTCGACGCCGAGCAGTCCGGGATCGTCCTGTCGAGCATCCACCACCGCGACCAGGCGCGGCTCTACGTCAAGCACGTGGTGCGCGGCGATCCGGAGTACCCGCTGTCGCCGGAGGAGATCGAGGCCGTGCGCGTGGCGCTGGCGGGCGAGCCGCCGCCCGAGCCGCCGCGGCTGCCATGACCGTCCGGCTGGGGTACTTCGGGCCGGCGGGGACGTTCACGCACGCGGCGCTGCTGGCGTCGACGGCGGCGCGGGCCGTCGAGGCCGCCGGCGCGATCGAGGTGGTGCCGTTCGCGACCGAGCGCGAGACGATCCTCGCCGCGGAGTCCGGCGCGGTGGCGGCCGCGCTGGTGCCGATCGAGAACTCGCTCGAGGGCGGCGTCAACGCGACGCTCGACACGCTCATCCACGGCGCCGAGGGCGTGGAGATCGTCGGGGAGGAGGTGCTGCCGGTCTCCCATGCGCTCGTCGCGCGGCCGGGGCTGGCGCTGGAGGACGTGCGCGCGGTGGCCTCGCATCCGCAGGCGCTGGCGCAGTGCCGGCGGTGGCTGGCGGAGCACCTGCCGGGGCGCGCCGCGATCGCCGCCACCTCGACGGCCGAGGCGGTGCGCGTCGTCGCCGGTGGGGAGGAGCCGCACGCGGCGATCGGGACCACGACCGCGGCGCGGCTGTATGACGCGACGGTCCTGGCCGAGGGGATCGAGGACGAGCACGGCAACGAGACGCGCTTCCTGTGGGTCGCCGCCGGCGCCACCACGCCGTTCGCCCGGGCCGACGGCCGCCCCTCCAAGACGTCGATCGTCTTTCACGGCGCCGGCGACGCGTCCCCCGGCTGGCTCGTGCGCTGCCTCAGCGAGCTCGCGTTCCGGGGGATCAACCTCACGCGGATCGAGTCGCGGCCGCTCAAGCGCCGGCTCGGGCACTACCTCTTCCTGGCCGACCTGCAGGGGCACGTCGAGGATCCCGAGGTGGCCGAGGCGATCGACCGCCTGCACGTGCACGCCGAGGTCGTCCGCGTCCTCGGGTCCTATCCGGCGGCGGAGTAGGGCGGCGCAACCCGGCGCGCGAGCGGTCCGGTGGGGGTTCGAACCTGCCTGTTCCCGTTGCGTCGGATGGTACGGTTTCCGCCGAGAGCCTCGGCGGTCATGACCCAGCTCAGCCCACCACACCCGATGCGGTCCACGTCGCCCGACGAGCACCGGCGACGTGGACGTGACGGTGGCCGGGTGCTCGTCCTCAACGCGTCCTACGAGCCGATCAACGTCTGCACGGTCCGCCGCGCGGTCGTCCTCTTGTTGAAGGCCAAGGCCGAGGTCGTCGACCACGCGACCTGGGAGCTGCGCTCCGAGCGCGCGGCCATGTCCCGCCCCGTCGTGATCCGGCTGATGACCTACATCGTCGTGCCGCGCGACACCCACCGGCGCAAGATCACGCGCCGCGCCGTCTTCGCCCGCGACAACTGGACCTGTCAGTACTGCGGCTCGCGCTCCAACCTGACGGTCGACCACGTGATCCCCCGCTCCAAGGGCGGCGGCTCCACCTGGGACAACATCGTCGCCTCCTGCGCGCCCTGCAACCGCCGCAAGGCCGACCACCTCCCCGACAAGGCCGGCATGCACCCCCGCCGCGTGCCCTCCATGCCCCAACCCCACGTCTTCATCCACGTCGCCACGCCCACCATCCCGGCAGCGTGGCGCCAGTGGCTGCCTGAAGCGGCGTAGCGCGGGCGCGGCGAACGAAGACGGGCGAGCGGAGACACGGCGCGGCCGCGCCACCGCCTGGGCTCCACCAACGAACCGGGCGTCCGGGGACAGCGGCGACGCGTCGTGGCACCGGGCGCGCGCGGCACGGACGCTGTGGACGTGGCGGGGGTGCGTGATGTCGGCGCCGAGCGGAGCGGCTAAGCGCGTGATCGATGCCATGCCCGCCGGCAGCACCAAGCCAGCGATACCGAGCTTCAACGCTCCGCACCGCCAACGACGCGAGCGCGCAGCGGAGGGAGGGGTCGAGCGTCACGTCACCCCCGCCGACCAACACCGCCCGCGCCACCGCCGAAGCACCACGCGTTAAACGACGAAGGACGCCGCGGCAAACCCGCGGCGCCCTTCGTACAACCACTGGACTGGACTTGCCCGCTCCGCGACTGGTCTGAGCGGCCGGAGGGACGACTTCCGGCATCGCAGAACGGGGGTGGCCCGGCGTGGATTCGCTGGATCGTTACTCCAGCCCGACCGATCTAGCGGCCGGCCACCTCCAGGGTCCCGCAAGTACTAGAACTAGATATTCGGACCACCTC
>JAOPZD010000580.1 GCA_025964295.1 Conexibacter sp. | reverse complement strand
CTGCCGCGCGCGGTCGCCGTCGTCGCGCTGGGCATCGCCGAGGACGCCGGCGGCGGCCTGCGCAGCCGCCCGCGGCTGCCGGCCGACGTCCTCACCGGCACGGCCGACGGCGCGGCCTGCCTCGTCGTCCCGGACCCCGACGGACCCGGCCGCCGCTCCCAGCTCGAACGCGCGCTGCAGGGGCTGACCGCCGCGCTCGGACCCACCGTCGCGCTCGAGCACGCCGCGCGCTCCTGGTCGCGCGCGCGCGACCTCTGGCGCCTACGCCAAGACCAACAACAACCCGCGCTGCACGCCGCCGAGGGCCACCTGCTCGAGCTGCTGCTCGCCGAGGACCCGTCGCTCGTCGACGACCTCGCGCGCCTGCGCCTCGCACCCCTCGCGGCGCTCTCCCCTGCCGCGCGCACCAAGCTGGAGGCGACGCTGCTCGCCTACCTGCGCCGCCGCGGAAACGGCCCGCGGATGGCCGCCGACCTGCACGTCCACCCGCAGACCGTCCGCTACCGGCTGGCCCGCCTGCGCGAGCTGCTCGGCCCGGCGCTGGACGACCCCGAGGCTCGCTTCGAGCTCGAGGTCGTCCTCCGCGCCCGCGCCGCGCCCTAGCCGATCACCTGCCGCACCAGGACCTCGTAGCCGGACTTGTGCCCCGTGCGGTTGGGGTGGTAGCTGTCGCCCGTCGGGTTGGAGAGGCCGTTGAGCCACTCCGTCGACGAGCAGACCGCATGCCCGGTGAACAGCGGGATCGCGTCCTTGAACGTGAACCCGTACGCCGCCGCGCGACCCGCCGTCACGTTCTTGAGCATGTCGGCCGTCGTGTTGAGCTTGGTCATCTCGTCGGTCGAGAAGAACGTGCCGGCGTTGCAGTCCACGCCCATGAACAGGCGCGGGTAGCCGAGGACCACGACGCGCGCGTTGGGCGCCCGCGACTTGATCTGCGAGTACACGTTGTTCAACTGCGCCGGGAGCGTGTTGTTGATGTAGTTCTGCGCCGTCGTGATGTTGCTGTTGCACGACACCAGCGGGAGCGCGCACTGGGTGATGACGCTCGAGAACCCGGCGTCGTTGCCGCCGATCGTGATCGTCACGATGTTGGTGGACGTGCTCAGCGACTGCACCTGGTTGGCGAGCACGTCGCCGGTCTTGGCCCCGGAGCACGCCACGAACGTCAGGCTCGTGCCGGGCCGGTCGGCCTTGATGAGCGCCGGGTAGGCGTACGGGCCGCGCTGGCAGCCCGAGTTCAGGGAGTAGTCCCTGGTCCCCGTCCCCGACGAGTAGCTGTCGCCCAGGGCGACGTAGTTGTCGGCGAGCGCCGCCGCGGTGACCCCACCGCTCAACGCGCACGCGACCGTGACGACTCCGACGAGCCGCCGCATGATGGACCGCACCTCTCCTCCTCCTGTAGACCGCAGTACCGCGGCCGACCCTACGGCGCACCGCCACGCACGGTCTTGGCCCGCGCGACGCCAATCAGGAGGCGGAACTTGTCACGCGCGACACAACGGCGGCGGTGACGCGGTCGTCGATCGAGCTGACCGGCGACTCCGCGCCGACCCACGGATCGCCGCCGAAGCACTTGGCGAAGAGGCGCTCCGCGGTGCACGTCGCGAGCGCCTGCGCCGCGGGCCCCGATCACGATCGCGCATGCGCGGTCCTCACCCTCCGTACTCGGGCGCGGTGTGCACCGCGCGGCGGTCCTGGTGGTAGCCGATGAGCTCGTCCCAGCCGTCGGCGGGCGTCGTGCGCCCGGGCATGGAGCGGCTGAGGTCCCAGCCGACCGGGCGCCGGGTGGCGCGCCGCGTGGCGGGGTCGAAGACGCCGTACTCCGAGTACGGCGCGAACGGCGCCGGCTCCAGCAGCGTGCCGCCGAGGAAGCGCACCGTCCTGCAGTGGCTGCGGGGCGTGGGCGTCGATCAGCGCGACGAGGCCGGGGTCGGCCTGCTCGATGCGCTCGAAGGCCTGGCCCTTCTCGGGCCAGCGGAGGTTGGCGAACGGCGAGGAGGGGATCGGGCCGGCGACCGCGGTGGGCCGCACCTGCGTCGCCGCGAAGTTCATCAACAACGCGACCGGCAGCGACGCCGGGATCGCGAGGTCGTTGCGCAGGACGACCTGCAGCGCGTCGTCGATCGTCGCCCCGACGAGCTCCAGCGGCGCGAGCAGGCCGCCGAGCAGCTCGTGCGGGATCGGCACGTCGCTCACGCCGGTCCGGAAGGCCGCGACGAGCGCCTGCAGGTAGTCGTCGGGCAGCGACAGGTAGCGGTCGAGGGTGTGGGCGACCAGCTCGGGGCCCTTGGCCTCCACCGCGCCCGGCGTCGGGCTCGTCAGCCCCTGCGCCGCGGAGTAGCGGCGGTGGCCGGGCCCGGGACGGCGAAGACGCCGAGGCCGGCGTAGGTGTCGCGCACCAGCAGCTCGATCGCCGGCTGGACCACGCGCTCGAGCAGCGGCTCCAGGGCGGCGTCCGCGCGACGACGAGCCGATTGGCAGGACGGGCGCGCCCTAGCGGTGGGGCACGTCGAGCAGCTCGACGTCGAGGCGCGGCACGTCGCCCCACAGCTGCTCGAGCCGGTAGAACTCGCGCACCTCGGGGACGAAGACGTGGACGACGATGTCGAAGTAGTCCATGAGGATCCAGCGCGACTCGCCGACGCCCTCGACGCGGCGCGGGAGCTGGCCGTGGTCCTTCTTGAGGCCCTCGTGCACGGCGTCGTGGATCGCCTTGGTCTGGCGGTCGGTGTTGCCGGAGCACACGACGAAGAAGTCGGTGTAGCTCGACACGCCGCGCAGGTCGAGCACGGTGATGTCGATCGCCTTCTTGTCGGCGGCGTAGGACGCCGCCAGCTGCGCGAAGCGCTCCGGGGTCAGGTCTTCTGGGGTCTGCTGGTCGGACATCTGGACGGTCTGGCTGGGCAAGACGACGCTTCCTCCGCGGTCATGCTGATGATGGGCTTCCCACCGGGCTCCGGTAGAGCCCGTGCTGTGCGATGTACTCGGCGACCGGATCGGGCACCAGGTACTTGATCGGATGGCCGGCGGCGACGCGCCGCCGGACCAGCGAGGACGAGAGGTCGATGCGCGGCAGGTCGAAGAAGTCGACCCGTTCGACGGCGCCGGTGATCGTCGCCAGCCGTTCCAGGATATCGGCCCGGCGAGCGCCCTTGCGCTCGGCGACGGCGAGGCGCGCCAGGGCCACCACCTCAGCGGGCTCGCGCCACGTCGGGAGGCTGAAGGCCATGTCGCCTCCGACGATGAACGTCAGCTCGGCTCCCGGGATGCTCGCATGCAGTGCCCGGAGGGTATCGGCGGTGTAGGACGCACCACCGCGAAGCACCTCGAGGTCGGACACCGCGAACCGGTCGTCGCCGTCGATCGCGCGCCGGCAGAGCTCCAGGCGGACCTCCGGCCCGGGGTCGTCGTGCGCCTCCTTGTGCGGGGGCGCGGCGACCGGGATCAGCAGGACGCGGTCCAGCCCGAGCTGGTCGTAGGCCTCCTGCGCGGCCAGCAGATGCGCCAGGTGCGGCGGGTTGAAGGTCCCGCCGAGGATCCCGACGCGGCGATCAGGCGCGGACGTGCCCGTCTCCCCGCACGACGTACTTGAAGGAGCACAGCTCGCGCAGGCCGATCGGCCCGCGG
>JAOPZD010000558.1 GCA_025964295.1 Conexibacter sp. | reverse complement strand
GCTCGTCATCTGAGGGCAGTTCGTGCAGTGCGTGCAGCTCCCCGAGCAGCGTCTCGCGTTCGCGGCGAACGATCGCGCGCAGCGCCTCTTCGCCAACGCGCGCGGCGGCAACGAGCTTGAGGTGCAGTTCGTCGCGGTAGCCGGTGCCGAGCCCCGCCGGGCGGCTGAGCCAGTCGTCGAGCTCGGCGCGTCCGGCGTCGGTGATCGCGTACATGCGCCGATCGGGGCGGCGGTCGGTTGCGACCGCGCCGACCTCGGTCACGAGGTCGTCGCGGAGGAGGCGCTCGAGGAGTTGGTAGACGTGGCCGATGTTCAGCGGCCCCCACTGCGGCCCTACGGCGCGCTCGAATGCTCCCTTGAGCTCGTAGCCGTAGCTCTCGCGGGGCTGCAGGAGGCTGAGGAGTGCGTGGTGGAGGGGCATGCGGTTGACAACTGCGACGCGACTGTTGCATTGTGACTAGGTAGATGGCGGGGACGCAAGCAGAGGCGCCTAGCGCAACGCCGATGGTGTCCCTGCGGAAGGTGTCGCGACGGCACCGCACGGACGGGCCGCCGATCATCGCGCTGCAGGGCGTCACGGTCGACATCGCCGCCGGCAGCGCGGTCGCGATCACCGGTCCGTCGGGCTCTGGGAAGTCAACGCTGCTGCATCTGATCGGCGGGCTCGACCGCCCGGATGAGGGTGCGGTCGAGGTGGCTGGGCGTGACCTGGCCAGCCTGTCGCGACGTGAGCTCGCCGCGCACCGCCGGACGGTCGGGTTCGTCTTTCAGCGCTTCAATCTGCTGCCGGCGCTGACGGCGCTCGACAACGTTCTTGCGCCGGTGCTGCCCTACCGGACGGCGTACGACAAGGCAGCGCGCGGGCGCGAGCTACTGGACGCGGTGGGCCTGCGGGGCCGCGAGGACGCGCTGCCGTCGCGGCTGTCCGGGGGCCAACAGCAGCGCGTCGCGATCGCCCGAGCGCTCGTACATCACCCCGCGCTGCTGCTCGCCGACGAGCCGACGGGCAACCTCGACTCGCGCACCGGCGCGGAGATCGTCGACCTGCTGCTGCGCCTGCGCGCCGAGCACGGCACGATGGTGCTGCTGGCCACACACGACCCACAGGTCGCCGCCCGCTGCGATCGCGTCGTGCGCCTGCGCGATGGGCGCGTCGACGACGACATCGACCTGCTCGCCGCGGCCGACGTCGACGCGGCCCGCGGGCGCCTTCATCGCTCGGCGCCGTCCTGATGTGGCGCGTCGCGCGCTCGCAGTTGCGCCACCGCCCCGGCCGGGCCGTCGCGCTGCTGCTGGGCGTCCTGGTCGCCACCGCGAGCTTCAGCGTGCTGACCGGCACGTCGGTCTCCCAGCGGCTGGAGGTCCGCGGCAAGGTCGCGCGCGAGTACCGCGGCAGCTTCGATCTGCTCGTGCGCGCGCCGAGCGCGCGCGGCGCCGTGGAGCGCCGCGACGGGCTCGTCCGCGCGAACGAGCTGTCGAGCATCTTCGGCGGCATCAGCATCGACCAGTGGCACCGCATCCAGCGGATCCCCGGCGTCGCAGTCGCCGCGCCGCTGGCGAACGTCGGCTACGTCATGGTCGAGGTGCCCGTCCGGGTGCGGGTCCCGGCAGGCCGGCGCGGGCGCGCGCTGTTTCGCGTGCGGATCGGGTATCGCGCGGATCGCGGGCTCAGCCGCGTCGGCCACGACGCGACCCATTACGTCTACGTGACGCCCAACCGGCTGATCGCGCCCGTCGGACTTGGTGTCATCGACGCGGCTCACGACACGCTGTTCGCCCCCAGCGAGGCGCTCAGCGGCGGCAGCAGCGTGCCCGTGTGCGTGACGGCAAGCATGCGCACGCACTCGCGGTCGCCGTGGGACCCGCGGATGCGCGGCGGTCTGGAGTGCTTCTCGCGTCGCGGGGGCGGCTATGCCACGCGCGACCGGCCGCTGGGCGGCGCCGACCCATACGCAGTGGTCGACTGGCCGGTGCCGGTCCTGCTGGCGGCCGTCGACCCCACGGCGGAGGCCGCGCTGGACGGCCTGGATCGCGCGATCGTCGCCGGTCGCGCGCTGCGCCCCGGCGAGCAGGCCCGCCGCGGTCGACGTCTCCCGTCGGTTCCGGTGCTCCTCTCCAGCCGCCCGTTCCTCGACGAGCAGATGGACGCGACCGTCGAGCGCCTGCCCGGCGCCGCGCGGATGGCGCGGCCGATGAGCTCCGCACAGCTGCGCCGCTACCTGGCGGGCCTGCGCGGGCAGGTCGTGCGCCGCGAGACGATCCCTCTCGCCCGCGTCTGGCCCGGCGTCAAGGCGGCTGACGTCGACGAGTACTGGACTGTGGGACCCGGGCGGCTTGCTCGCGACGGCGCCGCCTTCGTCGCGGCCGAGCAGCAGACACGCCCCGCCGACGCGTGGGCCTCGCAGCTCGACTACTTCACGCAGGCGCCCGCCCTCGCGCGCGACCGGCCCTTTCGGACACTTACGCCGCACCTCGGCCAGCACTCCTTCGGGCGCGCCGGAATGTTCGCCAGCCTGCGGACCGTCGGTCGGTTTGACCCCGAACGCCTGCCCGGCTTCAACCCCACAAGCGCGCGCGGGCTGCCCGCGTTCTCGGCGCCCACGCTCACCCCGGGCGATGCGGCTGCCCGGCGCCTGCTCGGCGGCCGCGCGCTGCTCCCGAACGGGAACATCGCCGGGCCCGTCGCCCAGCCGCCGCTCGCGCTCACAACGCTCACCGCGATGCCGCGCTTCCTCGGCGAGAACTACACCGCCAGCCCGAGCGCCGCGCCGATCAGCACCATCCGCGTGCGCGTGGCCGGTGTCCACGGGATCGACGACGTCAGCCGCGAGCGCCTGCGCGCCGCCGCCCAGCGGATCGCCCAGGCAACCCACCTCACCGTCGACATCGTCGACGGCGCCTCGGCCGCGCCCCAGACACTCGTTCTGGCGCAAGGCCGGCTCGGGCGCCCACCGTTGCGACTCACGGAGACCTTCACCAAGAAGGGAGTCGCGACCGCGATCCTGCGCGCGGTCGATCGCAAGAGCCTCGTGCTCTTCGCGCTGATCCTCGTCGTCTGCGCGCTCTTCGCCGCCAACGCCGTCACCGCTGCAGTCCGCGGACGGCGCACCGAACTGGCGGTCCTCGCCACGCTCGGCTGGTCCGCGCGGAAGCTCTTCGCCGTCGTCCTGCTGGAAGCCGGCGCGGTGGGCTTCGCCGCCGGCGTCCTCGGCGGCCTCGTCGCGCTGGCCGTCGGCACGCTCGCCAACGTCGACGTGTCGCTCCCCCGGGCCGCGATCGCGGTACCCGCCGCGGTCATCCTCACCCTTGCCGCCGCGCTGGCGCCCGCGA
>JAOPZD010000517.1 GCA_025964295.1 Conexibacter sp. | reverse complement strand
TGCGCGAGCCGGACGGGCGGCGCGAACGCCGCGTGCGCCGCGGCGGCGCTCGCCAGCGTGGTGGCGAGCGCGAGCGAGGCGGTACGAAGGAGCATCACGGCGGCAACGCTCTCACACGGGCACAGGTGACGGCGTCAGACGCCCGGCGGCCCGTTGCGCGTCCCGCGCCCGTCGCGCTCGCGCTCGCGGTCCTCCGACTGTCCGACCGCGTAGAACGCCGCCGAGATCACGCCGACCAGGCCGATCCCGCCGAGCGTGATGCCGACGACGTCCAGCCACACCGCCGTCCCGACGGCCGCGATCGCGCAGCCGACGACGATCAGCGCGACGGAGGCGATCGCAAGCTGCTTGGGCGTCATCACGGCGCAGCTTCGCGTGCGAGGCGGACACGATCGGCGGGTAGCGTCAGGGACGTGACCGCCGACACCGAGCGCGCGCTGGACCGAGCCCTCGAGAAGCTGCGCCGCGACGGCGCCGGCGAGCCCGTCCTGGCCGCCTTCGCGCGCCGCTTCGCCCAGCTGCGGGGCCCGCAGGCCGGCATGCTTCCCGGCGACGCGCTGGACCCCGTCACCGGCGTCCCGGCGCTGGACGAGCTCGACGACGTCGACCACGACCACCCGATCCTCGACCGCCTCGCCGTCGTCAAGCTCAACGGCGGCCTCGGCACGAGCATGGGCCTGCACGGGCCCAAGTCGCTGATCGAGGTCAAGCCCGGCCACACGTTCCTCGACGTCATCGCCCGCCAGGTCGGCGACCTGCCGCTCGTCCTCATGAACTCGTTCTCGACGCAGGACGCCATGGCCGAGCGCGCGCCGGCCGGCGCCATCGCCTTCCTGCAG
This sequence comes from Conexibacter sp., assembly GCA_025964295.1. The sequence goes on along the minus strand of JAOPZD010000517.1, from coordinate 5,772 downwards.
TCGCGCGAGCCCAAGCTCCGCGCCGACACGCTGGAGCCGGTCGACTGGCCCGCCGACCCCGCGCTGGAGTGGTGCCCGCCCGGCCACGGCGACGTGTACGTGTCGCTCGCCGCCTCCGGCACCCTCGACGGGCTCCTGGCCCGCGGCATCGACTGGGCCTTCGTCTCCAACAGCGACAACCTGGGCGCCGAGGTCGACGCGCGCATCCCGGCGCACGCCGACGCGCACGGGATCCCGTTCGTGATGGAGGTCGTCCGCGGCACCGCCGCCGACCGCAAGGGCGGCCACATCGCCCGCCGTCGCGACAGCGGGCGCCTGGTGCTGCGCGAGACCGCCCAGGCGCCGCCGGACGACGACTCCTTCACCGACGTCGACCGCTGGCGCTACTACAACACCAACAACCTCTGGGTCGACCTGCGCGCGCTCAAGCGACTCCTCCAACAAGACCCCGCCGGACCCGACCTGCCCCTGATCGTCAACCGCAAGACCGTCGACCCGCGCGACCCCGACAGCCCTGAGATCATCCAGCTCGAGACCGCCATGGGCGCAGCGCTCGGCGCGATCGACGGCGCGCGGGCCATCGCGGTGCCGCGCACGCGCTTCGCGCCCGTCAAGACGACCGACGACCTCCTCGTCGTCCGCTCCGACGCCTACACCTTGAACGACGACGACGGCCACCTGCTCCCCGCCTACGACGGCCCCCCGCCGGTCGTCGCCCTGGACCCCAAGCACTACAAGTCGCTGCCGGACATGGAGGCCCGCTTCCCCCACGGGCCGCCGTCGCTGCGCGAGGCCCAGCGGCTGACCGTCCACGGCGACGTGCGCTTCGGCCGCGACGTGGTCGTCCGCGGCGACGTGACCCTCGACGGCCCGCGGTCGATCGACGACGGCGCGGTGCTCGGACGATGACGCACCCCCGCGGCCCCCGGAGCGTCCGCGCCTTCGGCCCCGGCCGCGTCAACCTGATCGGCGAGCACACCGACTACAACGGCGGCCTCAGCCTGCCCTTCGCGATCGCCGAGGGCGTCACGGTCACCGCGACCGCCATCGACGGCGCCGACATCACCGCGATCGCCCATGACGTCGACGGCGAGACGGACGCCTTCGCACTCGCCGACCCGCCCCGCGACGGCGCCGACGGCTGGCGGCCGTTCGTGCGCGGCATCGCCGCCGAGCTGCGCGCCGCCGGCCACGCGACCGTCGCGACGCACCTCGAGATCCGCGGCACGCTCGCCCAGGGCTCCGGGCTGTCCTCCTCCGCCGCGCTGGAGGTCGCCCTCGCCCTCGCCCTGCTCGGCCTGGCCGGCGAGACCGACCCCGACCGTCTCGCCCTCGCGCGCCTCTGCTCCCGCGTCGAGAACGACTGGGTCGGCGCCCAGACCGGCCTGCTGGACCAGACCGCGTCGCTGCTGAGCACCGACGGCAACGCGCTGCGCATCGACTTCTCCACCATGAAGACCACGCCGGTCCCGCTCGACCTCGGCGGCTGGCGGCTCGTGACCCTCGACTCCGGCGAGGCCCACTCGCTGTCGGCCACCGGCGGCTACAACGAGCGGCGCGCGGAGTGCGACGAGGCGGCGCGGCGGCTGGGCGTCGCGACCCTCAGCGAGGCGACGGAGGACCAGGCCTCCACGCTCCCGGACCCGCTGGCGCGCCGGGTCCGCCACGTCCTGACCGAGAACGCCCGCGTCGACGCCACGGTCCGGGCCCTCCACGCCCGCGACCGGGAGGCGGTCGGCCGCCTCCTCGACGCCTCCCACGCCAGCCTCCGCGACCTCTACGACGCCTCGACCCCCGCCGTCGAGCGCGCCGTCCGTGCGCTCAAGGACGCCGGGGCCGCCGGCGCCCGGATGGTCGGCGGCGGGTTCGGGGGCCACGTCCTCGCGCTCTTGCCGCCCGGCGCGCGGACGCCCGCCGCCGGCCACGAGGTCCGCCCCGGCCCCGGCGCGCGGATCCTCCCGGACGACTAGGCGGCGGATCGCCCGCGTCGTCCCAGCAGCGCGCCGACCAGCGCGCGGACGGCCCGCCGGCGGTCGGCGAAGAGGTCGAGCGCGAACACGAGGAGGACGAACGTGGACGCGAGCTGGATGAACGCGGTCGGGTAGATGATCTGGAGCGCGAGCAGGCCGACCATGAGCATGGCGTCGACGCGTTCGGGCCGCAGCGAGACGAGCGCGGCCACGGCAAAGAGGGTCAGCGCGACCGTGACGGCCAGCTCGAGCTGCTGGTGGGGGTCGAGCGGCATCGACAGGCCTCCGCCGCCCCGGAAGAACGCGATCGGAAGCGCCCCCATCGCGAGCGTCCACTGGCTCACCGACGAGGCGAGGAACAGCGCCAGCCCCTGCGCGGGACGGCGGTTGGCGACGAGGACCGCGACGATGACGAACTCGGGCGCCTCGGTCGCCAGCGGGACCACCGACTGGATCAGGAAGTACGGGTCCAACCCCAGCGACGTCCCGGTGCGCAGCAGCGCGTCGGCGAACGGGTTCGCGACGGCGAGGACGACGACGCCGGCCACGACGATCAGGGCGGTGATCGCGAGTCGTCGATGCCGCGGCGGGAGCGAGACGAGGCCGGCGGGCACGCCGAGGACGGCGGGCTTCTCCTCCGGCGTGCCCTGCACCCGCCGCGCGTAGAAGACGTAGAGCGCGACGAGGATGACGCCGTCGAGGACCGTCAGGCTCCCGCTGACGACGATCTGGATCGCGAAGATCGACGTGACCAGCAGGATCGCGAGCTCCAGCCGCCGGGGCGCCGCGAGCTCGAGCGGCGCCGCGGCCTGGTTCTTTCTGCGGGCGATGAACGCGACGGCGAGCGGCAGGCCGACCGCGCCTGTCAGCAGCAGCCGCGTCGCGCCGGTCAGGTTGGCGGTGACGAGCTCGGTCTCCTGGGCGTAGGCGAACCGCGCCTCGATGACGAACTCGGGCAGCACCGCGAGCAGCGCGATGACCGCGAGGACGAGACCGCCCGAGAAGACCGCCTCGCCCGCGTCCGCCGCCCAGGCCAGCAGGAAGGCCGCCCCGATCAGCCCGACCCCCAGGCCGATCGTCGCGAGCTGCACCGGGAACAGCGAGCTCGCGAGGCGGACGAGCAGCCCGACGAACGCGCATCCGGCCGCGACGAGGAGCTTGCGCTGCCACGCGCCGGGGACCGGGAGAGGGGACGTCGGCGTCATGGCGCGCGTCGGGCGGTCAGCGGGATCGTCGTCTGCGTCGTCGTGCCCGTGCGCGACCGCGCGCTGACGGTGAGGCGGTAGCGGCCGGGGCGCGCCGGCGTCCAGGCGAAGGCCACCGTGCCGGCGGGACGCGTGAACCGCCAGACGCGTGCCTCGCCACCGTCGCCGGCGATCCGGGCGACGACCACCCGCGATCCGTCGGCCCGGAAGGCGACCTTGGACACGCGGCCGACGGTCGCGCGCTGCGGGACCTGGAGCAGCGCCACCGCCGGGGCGACCACGCGCGGGGCCGACGCCACGGTGAACCGCGCCGAGTCGGTCGCCGTCTGCCCCTCGCGGCCGCGCGCGCGGATCCGCAGCTCGGCGCGTCCCGCCGCCGTCGGCGTCCACTCGACGAGGCCGGTGCCCCTGCGGATGCGGTAGCGGCGCGAGAACGTGCCCTCCCGGGTCGAGACCTCGGCCCGCTCGCTCAACGTGTCCTTGACCTTGAACGAGAACCTGATCGGCCGGCCGACGCGCGCGCGGGCCGGCGCCTTGACGACCCGGACGACCGGCGCCCGGCTCAGCACGGGAAACGCCGTGGTGCCAGTCGTCCGGCTTCCGTCCATGCCCTCGACCGCGACGCGGACACGCACCTGGCCGGGGGCCGTCGGAACCCAGGTGACGTGGTCCACGCCCGTCCCGATCGAGCGGCGCACGTCCTGGCGGCCCGAGCGCGACGTGATCGTCATCGTCTCGCGACGCGCGTTGCGCACGCGGAAGGGCAGCGCGACCGGCGTTCCGACCACGGCGTCTCCGCGAGGCTTGAGGACGTCGACGCCCGGCGGCTCGTGCAGGGCTTGGCGCACCGCGTCCTGGACGTCGGACCCGACGCCGGCACGGCCGTTGAGGAACGCGGTGACGCCGATCATCCGCGAGACACCAGGCCCACTGGCCCCCTGGTACAGGCTCTGGATCTGGACGATGCCGCGCGGGAGGTACAGCACATGGGGCCGGCCGAGCGAGACGGTGTCGAGCGAGGACCGGTCCAGATCGCGGAGCTCGAGGTTCTTGAGGCCGAGGAGCTCGCTGACGCGCGGCGTCGAGAAGACCAGCCGGCTGACCTGCGCGGGCCCCAGGGTGATCGGGTCGCCCGGCAGGACCCGGGACGCCAGCCGCGCCCGGCCGCGGTCGTCCACCCAGCCCTCGAGCGACGCGGCGAGGCGCTGTCCCCGGCGCGGGCTGTAGTTCGTCGAGAGGACGAGCCGCGGCGTCGCCTGCCCGGGCGGCGGCGAGAGCTTGTACTCGGGCCTGATGGATCGGCGGAGGTCGTCCTCGTCGTCCTCGTCGAACCGGATGTCGCCCGCGACCTCGAGCGACCCGGAGAGGCTCGTCGGCGGCGACCAGACGTCGGAGCCGCTGGCGAACACGTCCGCCCGCATGGTGTGGAACCGCTCGTAGGCGGTCGCCTGCGCCTCGAAGAGGTCGGTCGGGTACCGGGCTCGCTCGCGCAGCCACGCGGGCATCGCCCCCGTCGCGTGGAAGAGCGACGGAAACGCCTCGGCCCATGCGCGCGCGATCGGGTCCGACGCGTCGGTCCGGTACAGCTCGACCCGGCCGGAGAACGCGTCGACGGTCGCGCGCACCGCCGAGCGCGCGTAGCTGACCGAGGTCCCCCCGAGCGCGACGCGCTCGGCGTACGGGTAGCTGGCGCTCGTCGTGGAGCCGTCGACCACGTAGACGATCCGGCCGCCGACGTCGAGCGCGGCCGGGTGCGCGTCCCAGTGGATGAACGGCGCCAGCGTGGCCAGCCGGTCGCGCACGTCGCGGTGCAGGAGGATCCGCGACCCGCGCGTCACGTCGTGGGAGATCAGCAGCTTCTTGCTTCCGAGCCCGAGCGCGAACACGGCGCGCTCGATCCCGCTCGACAGCGGGATCCCGGCCGGGCCGGTGTAGTGGTATCCGCGGCCTGAGCCGGGGAGGTCGACCTCGGGGCGGCGGGTGTCGACGAGGACCCATTCCGGCGACCTACGAGGGAGATCGCCGAAGTAGATGCGCGGCTGGCCGGCGCGCAGGCCTGCGCCCAGCAGGCGCGGCTGGCCCCTCCGGTCGATGTCGCTGGCGGAGAACCGGGGCAGGCCGAGCCCGTGGGTGTAGGCGAGACGCTCGTTGGCCCACGGACGGCCGAGCGCACCGGCGCGACGCAGGTCGAGCTCGCGCGCGCTGCCGACCGTCAATCGTCGCCGCCCAGCGACCCGCACGGTGTCGACGGTCGGCGTCGCCGGCCGGAAGAAGGGCGCCTCGCTGACGAGGTCGCGCATCCGCGCCTCGAGGATCCGCATGTCCCAGACCTGGACGTCGGCGAGCCGCGAGCGGGCTTGCGCGACGTCGGCGGCGCTCAGGCTGCCGGTCGGAGCGTACGGATGCACCGCGATCGCGTCGAGCCCGAGGCCGCTCCTCGTCGCCGCGATCGACCGCTCGATGTAGGGCTGCTCGCTGAGCAGCGGGTTCGGGTCGACGGCGCGCCGCTGCACGAGCGCCGGCACCCCCGACGCGTAGGAGGCCAGCGCGCCGAGGAGCGCGGCCGCCGGGACGCCGATCGCCACCGCGGCTCCGCG
>JAOPZD010000486.1 GCA_025964295.1 Conexibacter sp. | reverse complement strand
CGAGGTGGCCGAGCTGCTCGACACGTCGGTCGCGTCGGTCAACAGCGCGCTGCAGCGGGCGCGCGCGACGCTGGAGTCGCTCGACCTCGACGCGACGCTCGGCGAGGCGTCGGTCGTCGACGCCGAGCAGCAGGACCTGCTGGCCCGCTACGTCGACGCCTTCGAGCGCTATGACATGACCGAGCTGGTGGCCCTGCTGCACCACGACGCGACGTTCTCGATGCCGCCGTTCCCGCTCTGGGTCCAGGGCCCGGACGACATCCGGGCGTTCATGCTCGGCACCGGCGCGCACTGCGAGGGCTCGCGCGTGCTGACGACGTCGGCCAACGGCGGCGCAGCGGTCGGGGTCTACCACCAGGCGCCCGACGGCTACGAGCCGTGGGCGATCGTCGTGGTCGAGATGTCAGGCGGGCGGATCACCGGGCTGCACCACTTCCTCTACCCCGAGCTGTTCGCCGAGTTCGGGCTGCCCCCGCGGCTTGACCGCGAGGACGCCACCCAGCCCGGTCAGCTCCAGTAGGCCGCACAGGCACGGCGCCGGGTCGTCGATCCGCAGCCGCCAGCCGCAGCGGCGCGCCGCGAGGTGCAGGCGCAGGAGGACGTCGACGAGCGCGAGGTCGGTGCGCTCCGGGTCCACCCGGCCGACCACGACCTCCGTGCCGTCCTCGACGACGACCACCAGGGTCGTCGGGCTGTCGCGCGCCTGGCGCACCACGCTCCTCGATCGCTCGCCTTCTGGTGAGTGAGACGGGCGGGAGCGCGGGAACTCATCGTCGGGTTGCCGGCCGGCGGCCGATGAGTTCGCGGGCGCCGCGCCGTCCGGACGTCCATGAGCTCCTACATCCTGGTCCCGGGCGCGGGCGGCGACGCGTGGTACTGGCACCGCGTCGCGCCGCTGCTGCGCGCCGCCGGCCACGACGTCGTCGCGGTCGGGCTGCCCGCCGCCGACGAGCGCGCGGGCCTGGCCGACTACGCCGACACGATCGCCGCGGCGATCGACGGGCGCGACGACGCGGTGGTCGTCGCCCAGTCGATGGGCGCCTTCAGCGCGCCGGTCGCCGCCGCGCGGACCGTCGCCGCGCAACTGCTGCTCGTGGCGCCGATGATCCCCGCACCGGGCGAGACGCCGGGCGAGTGGTGGGGCGCGAGCGGGCAGGGCGACGCGCGCGACGAGGCCGAGCGCGCCGCGGGCCGCGATCCCGATGCGCCGTTCGACGTCCTCGCGACGTTCTTCCACGACGTGCCCGAGGACGTCACGGCGGAGGCGTTCTCGCACGGCGAGCCGCGCCAGGCCGACCGGCCCCTCGCCGACCCGTTCCCGCTCGAGGCGTGGCCGGACATCCCGACGCGCGTGGTGATCGGCCGCCAGGACCGGCTCTTCCCCCACGACTTCGCCCGCGAGCTGGCCGTCGCGCGGCTCGGGACCGAGCCCGACGTCATCGACAGCGGGCACCTCCCCGCGCTGTCGCGGCCGCAGGAGCTGGCGGCCTGGCTGCGCGCCGCCGCCTGACCGCGGCGTCGCGCCGGAAAGAAGCCACCCGAAGGGCCAGTATCGAGCATTGGTCACGAGCGCTTAGTGTCGCTGCCCATGAACAGGCCCCTCGCCGCGCTCACGCTCGCCGTCGCCGTCGCCCTCGCGCTGCCCGCGGGCGCCGCGGCCTCGACGGTCGGCAACGACCCGGTGACCAACCGCACCGTGTTCAAGGGCGGCAACGAGGGCAACGTCGTGCTCTCCCAGGAGAGCGGGTTCTTCCCGGCGCTGCAGGTCGGCTTCACCGACACGGGCTCGCCGCTGACGCCGGGCTCGGGCTGCACGGCGGGCGCGCCCGTGCTGTGCGACGTGCCGGGCGGCGGCGCCCTCGGGTCGATCGTCGAGTTCCGCCCGGGCGGCGGCGACGACGTCGTGCGCGCCGGCTACGGCTCCGGCCACCCCATCATCTACGGCGCGGCGGGCAACGACCGCCTCTACGGCGGCGGCCAGTTCGGCGACGTCTACGGCGGCGACGGCGACGACCTCGTCATCGCGCGCGTCAACTCGCCCGGCGCGGTCGAGGGCAACGCGGGCGACGACGTGCTCGAGGGCTCCGAGAACGTCGGCACGCTCAACGGCGGGACCGGCGAGGACGTCCTGATCGCCGACGGGCGGCTCGTCAGCCCGCTCGGCGGCGCCGGCTGGGACACGCTGGTCGGCCTGGGCCAGAGCAACGGGTCGTTCAGCGGCGGCGTCGGCAACGACCTGATCGCCTTCGGGCCCGGGGTCGGCGGGATCCAGGCCACCGGCGGCGACGGCGCCGACCGCATCTACGGCTCCGACGGCCCCGACAAGATCGACGGCGGCAGCGGCTCCGACCACATCGACACCTTCGGCGACGGCCAGGTCGACACCGTCAGCTGCGGCTCGGACTTCGACTGGGTCTACGCCGACGCCGACGACGTCGTCTCACGCTGCGAGGTCGTCGTCCGCGGCCGCCACGCGCCGGCCGACACGTCGGTGCCGGCGGCGATCGCCTACGCGCAGTCGGTGGCGGCGGACCCGTGGAACGCGGTGCTGCCGGGCTGAGCGGCGGCGGGCGGGCGGTGCGGGGCGTCGGTGGCGCTCGGTGCGGGGCGCCTGAGGTGCTGCGCGGCGCGGTCTGTCGGCGATGACAGGAACGCGCGCCTGCGGGGGCGCCCGCCCCGCGC
>JAOPZD010000475.1 GCA_025964295.1 Conexibacter sp. | reverse complement strand
CCCGGCGCGCCCGCGTGCAGCAGCAGCCACGCCGGGCTGGGCTCGAGGTCGACGCCCGCGCGCTGCGTCGCGCCCGCGATGAAGTCCAGCGTCCGCTCGCGGCCGACCAGCCGCGTCAGCCCGCGGGTGACCTCGCGCAGCGAGTCGGTGTCGACCGGCGCGCCGAGCGACTCGCCCAGCCCCGCCGAGGTCTCGACCGTCGCGCGCAGCGGGCGCTCCTGGATCAGCCACGACATCAGGAACGCGAGCACCATCACCGCCGTCGCGACCACGAAGACGGAGTTGAGCGCGTCGGTGAACGACGCGATGTAGGCGTCGTGCAGCGGCTTGGGCAGCTTGGCGATCTGCGCCGGGTTCACGCCGCCCTCGGTCCCGCCGCCGGCGCCCGTCGCCGGCAGCTTGTCGGCCAGCTCGGCGCTCAGCCGCCCCGAGAAGATCGCGCCGAGCACCGCGGTCCCCAGCGAGCCGCCGATCGAACGGAACAGCGTCGCGCCCGACGTCGCGACGCCGAGCTGGTCGTAGGAGACCGCGTTCTGGGTGGCGAGGACCAGCACCTGCATGACCATCCCCAGGCCGAGGCCCAGCACGAGCATGTGCAGCGCGGCGACGCCGCTGCCGGTCGTCGCGTCCAGCGACGACAGCAGGTACATGCCCAGCGCGGCGACCGCGGTCCCGAGGATCGGGAAGACCTTGTAGTGCCCGGTGCGCGTGATGATCTGGCCGGAGACGATCGAGGACACCAACAACCCGCCCATGACCGGCAGCAGCTGCAACCCGCTGGCGGTGGGGGACAGTCCCCGCACGACCTGCTGGAACAGCGGCAGGTAGGTCAGCGCGCCGAACAGCCCGAAGCCGACGATCAGCCCGACCGCGCTGCACACCACGAACACGCGGTTGCGAAACAGCGACGGTGGCAGGATCGGCTCGGCGGCGCGGCGCTCGACGCGCGTCAGCGCGAGGATCGCCAGCACGCCGACGATCGCCATCCCGACGATCTCCGGCGAGCCCCAGTCGTAGGTGTTGCCCCCCAGCGTCGTGGCCAGGATCAGCGCGCTGAGCCCGACGGCCAGCAGCAGCGTCCCGAGGTAGTCGATCGCGTGCCGGCGGCGCTCGGAGACCGACGGCAGCGTCGCGGCCAGGACGACGAACGCGGCGGCGCCGACCGGGACGTTGACGTAGAAGATGAACCGCCACGAGATGTGCGTGGTCAGGAAGCCGCCGATCAGCGGCCCGGCGACGCTCGACACGCCGAAGACCGCGCCGAACAGCCCGGAGTACTTGCCGCGCTCGCTGGGCGCGACGACGTCGCCGATCGCCGCCTGGGCGCTGACCATCAGGCCGCCGCCGCCGAGACCCTGGATCGCCCGGAACGCGATCAGCTCGGTCATCCCCTGGGCCAGCCCGCACAGCGCCGAGCCGATCAGGAACAGGACCAGCGCGGCCTGCAGCACGACCTTGCGGCCGAAGAGGTCGCCGAGCTTGCCGTACAGCGGCGTGACCACCGTGACCGCCAGCAGGTAGGCCGTCACGACCCACGACAGGTGCTCCAGCCCGCCGAGCTCGCCGACGATCGTCGGCAGCGCGGTCGAGACGATCGTCTGGTCCAGCGACGCCAGGAGCATCACGAGCATCAGCCCGCCCATGACGACGGCGACGCGCGGACGGTGCTCGGCGGTGGTGGTGGCGGCCATCCTGCGCTTCTACCCCGGTTGGCCCCCACCGACATCGCCCCCGGCGGGTGACCACGACGCGTACCTTGCGAGTACGCGGTTGTACCTCTAAGGTACGGCGCTGTGGCCGACCTGTCCCTCGTCGCCGCCCATCCCGACGTCGTGCACCAGCTCGACGCGCGCGGGTCGCAGCGCGCCCGCCTCGTGGAGGGCATGATCCAAGCCGTCGCCGAGAAGGGCTACGCGGCCGCCACGGTGGCCGACGCCGTCCGTGCCGCTCGCGTCTCGCGCGGCACCTTCTACGCGCAGTTCTCCTCCAAGGAGGAGTGCTTCCTCGAGGCCTACAAGTACGGCATCGACGTCATCGTCGAGCGCATCCGCGCCGCGATCCGGGCCGAGCAGGGCGACTGGGTCGCCCGGCTGCGGACCGGCCTGCGCGCGTACCTCGAGACGCTCGCGGGGGAGCCGCGCTTCGCCCGCACCCACCTGTTCGAGGTCCACATGGCCGGCCCCCGCGCCGGCGCCGAGCGCGACGCCGCCCTGCGCGCGTTCGCCGACCGCTACCGCTCGTCGTTCCGCGCCGCCCTGCGCGAGCGCCCCGAGCTGCGCATGCCCTCCGACGACGCCCTCTTCATCCTCTCGGCCGGCGTCGACCAGCTCGTCTGCGCGCGGGTGCGCGCCGGCGCGCTGGCCCAGCTGCCCGACCTCACCGACGAGCTCACGCTCACCGCCGTCGCCTTCCTGGAGGGCGCCGCGGCCATCGACCCCACGACCACCCCCGAAGGAGGCTCCTGACATGGACCTGACCTTCTCCGACTCCGAGGCCGCGTTCCGCGACGAGCTGCGCGCCTGGTTCGAGAGCAACGATCCGGGCGCCGAGCCCAGCGGCGACGACGCCGCCTACGCCTGGCGCCGCGACTGGCAGCGCCGCCTGGCCGAGGACCGCTACGCCGCCGTGCACTGGCCCGTCGAGTACGGCGGCCGCGGCGCGACGATGACGGAGTCCGCGATCTTCTTCGAGGAGCTGGGCCGCGCGCGGCGCCCGCTGCCCGCCAACGTCCTCGGGATCCTGCTCGCGGGCCCGACGATCATGACCTTCGGCACGCCGGAGCAGAAGGAGCGCTACCTCTCGCCGATCCTCACCGCCGACGAGATCTGGTGCCAGGGCTTCAGCGAGCCCGACGCCGGCTCCGACCTGGCGTCGCTGAAGACCAAGGCGGTCAAGGACGGCGACGACTGGGTCGTCACCGGCCAGAAGGTCTGGACCTCCGGCGCGCAGTACTCCAAGTGGTGCATGTTGGTCGCCCGCACCGACTTCGACGCCCCCAAGCACAAGGGGCTGACGTACTTCCTGATGGACATGGAGCAGGAGGGCGTGCAGGTGCGCCCGCTGGTCCAGATCACCGGCGAGCCCGAGTTCAACGAGCTCTTCATCGAGGGCGCGCGGATCCCGGACGAGAACGTCCTCGGCGGCGTCGGCAACGGCTGGCGCGTGGCGCTGACGACGCTGATGAACGAGCGCTCCGGCCTCGCCTTCTTCCTGCAGGTGCGCCTGCGCCAGCTGCTCGACGAGCTGATCGAGGAGGCCGCCGAGCGCGACCTGCTCGACGATCCGGTTGTCGCCGACGAGATCGGCCGGCTGCACATGAAGGCCGAGATCCTGCGGCTGACCGCCTACCGCGGGCTGACCACGATCGAGAAGTACGGGACGCCGGGCCCCGAGGGCTCGCTGACCAAGTGGATGTGGTCGGAGACCAACCAGGAGCTCGCGCAGTTCGCGGCCGACCTGCTCGGCGCCGACGCGCTGACCACCGGCAATCGCTGGGCCTACGAGCTGCTGCGCTCGCGCGGCAACACCATCGAGGGCGGCACGACCGAGATCCTCAAGAACATCGTCGCGGAGCGCGTGCTCGGGCTGCCGCGGCTGAAGGGAGCGACGGCATGAACTTCGACTTCACCGAGGACCAGCAGGAGATCAAGAAGACCGCGCGCGACCTGCTGGCGTCGCGCTCGTCCTTCGCCAAGGTGCGCGAGGCGGCCGAGGGCAAGGCCTATGACGACGGCCTCTGGAAGGAGCTCGTCGAGCTGGGCTGGCCCGGCATCGCGGTCGCCGAGGAGCACGGCGGCCAGGGCCTCGGCGCCGTCGAACTGGCGATCCTGAGCGAGGAGCTCGGGTACGCGCTGGCCGCCTCGCCGTTCCTGTCGACGGTCACGGCGGCCGAGGCGATCGGCGCGGCCGGCTCGGCCGAGCAGCAGGCGCGGTGGCTGCCGGGCCTGGCGTCGGGCGAGATCACCGGCGCGCTGGGCTCGGTCAACGGCCTGGTGGGCGACGCGGACGCCGCGGCGGTCATCGTCCTGGTCGGCGAGGACGGCGTCGCGCGGCTGGTGGAGCGCGCGGAGGCCGACGTCACGCCGGTGGACTCGATCGACCCGACGCGCCGCGCGGCCCGGGTCAGCGGCGAGGGCGAGGCCCTGGGCGGCGACCCGGCGGCCGGCATCGACCGCGCGACGGTCGTCGTGGCCGCCGAGCTGGTCGGGGTCTCCCAGCGGGCGCTGGAGATGACGCTGGCCTACGTCAAGGAGCGCAAGCAGTTCGACACGCCGGTCGGCGCCTACCAGGCCGTCTCGCACAAGTGCGCGCAGATGCTCAAGGACACCGAGGGCGCGCGGTCGGCGACGTACTTCGCCGCCTGGGCGGCCGACGCCGAGCCGGAGCGCCTGCCCGAGGCGGCGTCGCTGGCCAAGGCGGCGGCCTCCGACGGCGGCCGCGACGTCACCGCGAGCGCGATCCAGGCCCACGGCGGCATCGGCTTCACCTGGGAGGCCGACGTGCACTGGCTCTACAAGCGGGCGCAGGTCGACGCGGCGCTGCTCGGCGGCTCCGGGACGCACCGCGCGCGGCTGGCGAAGCTGCTCGCGGCCCGGCTGGCGCCGGTCGTGGCGTAGGGGCGCTCGACCGTCCGACTGGCCAAGAGGTGGTGGGATCCCGCGTCAGGGCGGGTACAATGGTGTCTGGGCATCCTGCGCACTGCGCGGGTCCCGCCCCCTCTTCGCGCGATGGTCCGGATGCGTTCGCACGCTTTCGCCGCTCTCTCGCGCACACCGACCCGAACGTTTTGACGGAGGCCGCATGGCTGTAGAAGACAAGGTTGCCCTCGAGGGCGAAGTCGTTGAGTCCCTGCCGAACCTGCTGTTCCGCATCCAGCTCGACATGGATGACCACGAGGTGCTGGCGCACCTCGCCGGCAAGATGCGCCGCAACCGCATCCGCGTGCTGCCGGGTGACCGCGTGCGCGTCGAGGTCTCGCCGTATGACCTCACGCGTGGCCGCATCGTCTACCGGATGAAGTAGCCGGCGGCCCGCTTCGGGCCGTCACTGCGCGAGGGACGTCACCAGCTCCGGCGTGACGTCCCTGATCCCGTCGACCACGACCGTCGCCAGTCCCAGCGCGTCGGGGGCCGGCGGGAAGGCGTGGTTGGGCGTGGCGATCACGATCATGCCCGCCGCGTGGGCCGATCGCAGCCCGTTCGAGGAGTCCTCGACCGCCGCGCAGGTGGTCGGGTCGACCCCGATCCTCCTCGCCGCCTCCAGGTAGACGTCGGGCGCCGGCTTGCCGCGCTCGACCTCCTCGGAGGAGACCGTCGCCTGGAAGCGATGGGTGATCCCGGCGCCGTCGAGCACCGCGTCGATGACCTCGCGGTTGGCCGACGACGCCAGCGCCAGCGGATACGCGCCGGCCAGCTGGTTGACCGCGCGGATCGCGCCGGGCAGCAGCGGCAGCTCGCGCTGCACCTCGTCGACGACGAGCGCGGCGACGGCGGCGGAGATCTCGGCCGCGTCGCCCTCGGCGCCGAGCTCCTCGCGCAGGTAGGCCGACCACTCCGCCGAGCTCATCCCCTGCATCGCGCCGGTGGCCTCGTCGGACCACGTGCCGCCGTGCGCGGCGACATAGGCCCGCCGCTCCCGATCCCACACCTCCTCGGTGTCGACGATGACGCCGTCGAGGTCGAGCACGATGGCCGAGATGGGCATTGGGGCGGACGGTACCGCTCGGCGGGCGCCGCCACCGCCCGCGCCGCTACACCATCAACCACATCAGGAAGTGCGGGCCGATCTGCGGCAGCTCGAACTCCGCGCCCTCCGCGACGAACCCCGCGCGCTCGTAGAACCCGCGCGCGGGCGTGCGGGCGTTGCACCAGACGCGGCTCGCGCCCTGCGCCCGCGCGTGGTCGAGGCACGCCGCCAGCAGCGCGGCGCCCGC
>JAOPZD010000363.1 GCA_025964295.1 Conexibacter sp. | reverse complement strand
GAACCGCGTGTAGCCCCGGTCGCCGCTCATGTAGGCCAGCGAGTAGATGTGGATCAACGTCGAGACGCCCGTGACGACGAGCAGCATCAGGACGCTCAGCGGGTCGACGAGGATCGACATCTTCGCGTCGATCGTCCCCGTGACTGCGTAGTCGTAGAGCGACGAGACGACCTGGCGGTGCTCGGCGCCGCGGCCCTGCAGCGATAGGAACGCGATGACGGCGAAGACGAACGCGGCGGCGAGCGCCGCGGTGCCGATGAACCCGGGGACCTTCCCCTTGAAGACCTTGTAGCCCAGGCCGTTGATGACGGTGCCCGCGAGGGGACACGCCAGCGCCAGCCAGGCCGCCGTGGTAGGACTCATCTAGCCGTGCAGCTCCCGCATCTCGTCGACGTCGATCGGCAGGCGGCGGCGGAACATCGCCACCACCAGGCCCAGGCCGATGCAGACCTCGCACGCCGCGACCACCAGGACGATGATCGCGAAGATCTGGCCGTCGCCGTTGCCCCACATGCGGGAGAACGCGATCAGGGCCAGGTTGGAGGCGTTGAGCATCAGCTCCAGGCAAAGGAGGATGACCAGCGGGCTGCGGCGCGTGAGCACGCCGGCCGCGCCGATGCAGAAGACCAGCGCGCTGACGGTGAGGTACCAGCCGATGTCCATGGCGGCTACCAGCCTCCCTCTGAGCGGTCGGCGCCCGGAGGGACGGAGGCTCGGCCTCGCTCGTCGTCGGGGTCGGTCTCGGAGGCCGCGGTGATCGCGGCGGGCTGCAGCGAGGCCGTCGGGTTGATGTCGCCGACGCCCTCCGCGATCGAGCCGGTGCCCTTGGGCAGCCGCGTCGGGATCGGGTGGATGAACTCCTCGTCGGCGCCCTCGAGGCCGCCGCGGCGGCGGGCCAGCACGACGGCGCCCACGGCGGCCATCAGCAGCAGGAAGGAGGCGGCCTCGAACGGGAACAGGAAGCGCGTCAGCAGCAGCTCGCCGATCGCGGCGGGCGAGCCGAAGCCCGGGGAGTACTCGGCGCCGCGCGAGGAGATGCCCTTCAGGCCGGAGCCGAGGACCGCGATGAACAGCTCGACGGCCAGCAGCGTGGCGAAGACGATCGAGGCGACGCGCAGGCCCGGGCCGCCGGCCGGCCGCACCGGCTCGTCCTGGGAGCCGACGTAGGCCACCACGAACACGTAGAGCACCATGACGGCGCCGGCGTAGACGACGACCTGCGCGGCGGCGATGAACTCCGCGCGCAGCAGCAGGAACAGCGCCGCCAGCGAGAGCAGGTGGAAGACCAGCGCCAGGACGGCGTAGAAGGGGTTCTTGAGCGTCGTGACGCCGATCGCGCCCGCGATCGCGCCGATGCCCGCGATGAAGAAGAAGACAGCAGCCATGAGGAGGTTGGACCCGAAGCCGTCCAGCGGCCGAGGCTACTCGCCCTCGCCGCGCAGCGGCGTGCGCTCGAACGGCTCGGCGAGGAGCATCTCCTTGGTGAAGATCAGGTCGGAGCGGTTGTAGTCGCTCATCTCGAAGTCGTTGCCCATCGTGATGGCGTCGAACGGGCACGCGACCTCGCAGTAGCCGCAGAAGATGCAGCGGCTCAGGTTGATCTCGTAGACCGCGGCGTAGCGCTCACCGGCCGACACGCGGTTCTCGGGCGTGTTCTCGGCGGCGACGACGCGGATGCAGTCCGCCGGGCACGCGGCGGCGCACAGCGAGCAGCCGACGCACTTCTCCAGGCCGGTGTCCTCGAACTTGTGGAGGCGATGGCGCCCGCGGAAGCGCGGGTAGACGGGGATCTTCTCCTCGGGGTAGGAGATCACCGACACCGGCGCCACGGACTGGCGCAGCGTCGTCTTCAGGCCGCGCAGCGTCTCGCCGAACGCGCGGTAGAAGGATCCGGGTCCGCCGAGGCTCTTGGGGCCTTCGACGACGTGCAGTTCCTCAGCAGAGGGAGGCCAGGGGGCCATTTAGTCGGTCACCACCACGATGATCGCGGTCACGAGGGCGTTCAAGGTGGCCAGCGGCAGCAGCACCTTCCACCCGAGGGACATGAGCTGGTCGTAGCGCAGACGGGGGAACGTCGCGCGGGCCCAGACGAAGAAGAAGATGAACAGGAACGACTTGCCGATCACGACGATCGGGTCGACCCAGCCGGGCGGGTGGATGCCGAAGGGCAGCCACCAGCCGCCGAGGAACACCGTGACCATGATGAACGAGGCCACGACCATGTTGAGGTACTCGGCGAAGTAGTACGTGGCGAAGCGGCCGCCGCCGTACTCGGTGTTGTAGCCGCCGACGAGCTCGCCGTCGGCCTCGACCAGGTCGAACGGCGGCCGGTTGGTCTCGGCGAACGACGCGATCAGGAAGATGATGAACCCGACGAACTGCGGCACGATGTACCACATGCCCGCCTGGCCCTGGACGATGTCCACCAGCGACAGCGACTGGGCGGTCATGACCACGCCCACCAGCGCCAGGCCCTGGGAGACCTCGTAGGAGATCAGCTGCGCGGCGGCGCGCATGGCGCCCAGGAACGAGTACTTCGAGCCCGAGGACCAGCCGCCGAGCATGATCCCGTAGAACGCGATCGAGCCGAAGGCGAAGAGGTAGAGCGGACCGATCGACGAGTCGACGCCGTAGAGCCCGGTCCTGGTCCCGAAGATGTCCTGGACGTCGCCGAACGGGACGATGGCCAGCGCGGCGACCGCGGTGACGATCGAGATCAGCGGCGCGATGGCGAACATCCAGCCGATCGACGTCTTGGGGCGGAACTGCTGCTTGAACAGCAGCTTGCCGATGTCGGCGATCGGGGTCAGCGCGCCGAACGGGCCGACGCGGTTGGGCCCGTAGCGGTTCTGCATCCGGGCCATGACCTTGCGGTCGGCCATCAGCGCCACCGGGACGATCTGCAGGCCCACGGCGAAGATGACGATCGCCTTGGCGATCTGCATCCACCAAGGCTCGTAGTAGAGGACGTTCGCGACGATCACAGGGGTCTCGGGCTCACGGGTTCAGGGAGGCGGCGGCGGGCGCCGGCGACTTGCGGATCTCGACCAGGGGGCCGTCGACGCCGTTGCCCTCGAGGAAGGCGCTGCCGGCGGGGATCGCGGCCCGCAGGCTCACGACCGCGTCGACCGTGCTGCCGTCGCTGCCGACCACGACCTTGTCGCCGTCGAAGAGCTCCAGGCGCTGGGCGTCGTGGGGCGAGAGCTCCACGCGGGTGCGGGCCTTGAGGAACTTCAGCGCGGGGGAGGCGGCGACCTCGGGGCCCGACCACACCGAGGTGTAGGTGCCCAGGCGCAGGCGGCCGTTGGCCTCGGGCCCGGCGTCGGGGGTCGCCGGCGCGGGCGCGGCGGCGGAGTCGTCGCCGGCGCC
>JAOPZD010000345.1 GCA_025964295.1 Conexibacter sp. | reverse complement strand
ACCGCGTAGGTGAACGCGACGTGGCAGAGGCACGTCAAGAGCACGAGCAGCCGGTCGGCGTGCTCGCCGAGCAAGCCCAGCGCGAAGCACATCGCCAGGTACAGCGGGTGCTGGGTCGGCGCCTGGTAGGCCTCGAACGTCGGCAGGTGGCCGGCGGCGATCTCGCGTCCCCACACCAGGTGGTAGTAGGCGTCGTAGTTGGGATAGGTCGGGACCAGCGCCCAGAACAGGACCGCGACGAGCGCCAGCGCGGCGACGACGAGCAGCTCGGTGCGGCGCGCGCTCATGCGGTGCTGCGCCGGCTGCGCGGGACGAGCGCCAGCGCCAGCCCGATCCCCAGCAGCGCCCACGTCAACGGGTCCTCGAGGAACGACGCGTAGCTCCAGGTGTGCAGGACGAGCGCCGCGAACGCGGCGGCGACCGCCGCGCGCACCGGGTCGCCGCGCACGCCGCGCAGCAGCGTCGCGAAGCCGGCCACCAGCAGCGCGATGTACACCAGCAGGCCCGGGATGCCCTGCTCGGCGGCGACGGTGATCGGGATCGTGTGCGACGCCGAGACCGCCTTCTCGGCCGATCCCTTCTCGGCCCGCCGGTAGGCGCGCGAGAACGCGCCCGCGCCGTAGCCCGCCAGCGGCTTGTCGGCGAAGAGGTTCACGCCGCCCTTGACCAGGTCATAGCGCCCGCTGGTCGCACTGTCGGCCGACTTGGAGGAGTTGAGGTCCAGCCGCACCGAGGACGGCGCGACGAGGACGAACAGCCCGCCGATCGCCAGCGCGGCGACGGCGACGCCGGCCGCCCAGCGCGGGCTCCAGCGCGCGCCGGCCAGGACCAGCAGCCCCAACAAGAGCGCCGCGAACGACGACTGCGAGAGCGTCAGCACCAGCCCCGCCCACAGCACCGCGAGCACCGCGGCCGCGCCCCACACGTCGCGCGGGCGGCGCGCCCAGATCAGCACGCCGGCCACGCCGATCATCACGATCGCCAGGAAGCGCCCGTAGATGTTGGGGTCGAAGAACAGCGAGTTGACGCGGAAGTAGCTCTCGAACTGGTTGGAGGCGATGACCTTGGGGTTGAGGAACAGGTGGCGCGTCGCGTACTCGACGAAGCCGACGCACGCGAAGGCCAGCGCCAGCACGGCCAGCACGCCGAGCACCTGCACCGCGAGCTTCCTGGTCCACGCGATCCGCGCCAGCAGCGCGAACAGCAGCGCGAAGGGCACGTAGAAGAAGACGACGTTCTCCAAGGCCTTGTTGAAGTCGTCGGAGTAGGACGACTGCACCGCGTAGAGCACGACGCTGCCCGCCAGCAGCCACTCCAGCATGGTGGCCTTGCGCTCGCGCAGCTCGCCCTTGGCGCCGAAGACGCGCGGGATCGCGTAGGCCAGCGCGCCCGCGCCGACGACCACGTAGAGCGGCACGAGCAGGTTGGCCGTCGAGCCCCCGGAGGCGATCGGCACGCGAAACGGGATCGCGGCCGCGGCGGCGAGCGGGAACCAGGCCGGGCGCCGGTCGAAGAGCACGGCGAGCGCCGCGAGCGCCGCGACGCCGACGACGATCCCGGCGACCGCGACCGACGGGTGGTCGCGCAGCGGGCGCACCTGGTCGGTGTCCCAGATGTCGGAGATCAGCAGCGCGGGCGCGAGCACCAGCGCGCCGAGCGTCGCGAGCGCGCGGTGACGAGCGCCGGGCAGCAGCACGGCGCCGGCGGCGAGCAGGGCGGCGAGGATCAGTGGGAGAGGAGCGTCCACATCCGGGCCATCAGCGCGCTGGTGGCGGGGTCGGAGTCGGCGGCGACGCGCTGCGCGAACGACGGGAAGCCGGGCCGGATGACCAGGCCCTTGCCGAAGCGCGCGGCGACCACGACGGTCTTGGCGTCGTACTTCTCGGTGACGGCGTTGGAGAGCAGGTCGGCCTCCTCGCCGACGCGCTCCGTGGCCTCCCAGGCCGGGACGTTCGCGAACAGGCCGTTGCCGTTCTTGAACAGGTCGATCTTGGGGTCCTCGGTGAAGATGGTGAGGTTGGTCGGCTTGGCCGCCACGTCGGCCAGCCGCGCCCCGAACAGGTCGGTGGGCTTGCGCGCCGACGGGTCGGCGAGGCGGCCCTTGGCGTCCAGGCCGACGCCGCGGCGCAGGCTGTCGGTGCCGGTGGAGACGACGGTCCCGCCGGCCTTGGCGAACGCGCGCAGCCCGACGCGCACCTTGGTCGGCAGCCAGCGCGCGTCGCCGGGGATCAGGACGCCGTGGTGGCCGGCGAGCTTCGGCCCCTGCCCGAGCGCCAGCGCCAGGTCGGTCGTGACGTCATAGCGCTTGCCCTCGCGGTCCAGCCAGCGCAGCAGCTGGCCCTCCTGGTCGGTGAAGCCCACGGGCAGGCCGTCGCCGGCCATGATCCGAAACGGCCGGACCGGCCCGCCGAGGTCCAGCGTGTTCGGCGCGCCGTCGCCGTCGTCGTCGGCGGGGTTGCGGCCCTGCCAGGTGACGTAGGGCAGGACCACCAGGACGCCGCGCGGCTTGGCCGCCGTGCCCGCGACCGGCGCGCGCGCCTGGATCGGGAACACGACGCGCGTCGAGCGCGTGGCGGTGTGCGCGATGAAGACGTAGACCCCGGACTTGCCGCCGGGCGCCTGGAAGCGGACGTTGGGCGTCGTCTTGGGGTTGGTGGAGTGCGCGCGCACCGCCGAGCTGCCCAGGCGCCGCACGGTCCACGTGTAGCGCTGCTGGCGCGCGTCGACCTGGATCGGCACGGTCTCGCGCGCCTTGACCGGCGTCACCGGCGTCTGGGCGCCGAGGTAGCGGACGGTGACCCCGCCGCGGCCCGGGAGCCGGGCGGGCGGGGACCGCCTCAGGATCGGCAGGCCGGCGCGATCGAGCGCGACCGAGGAGCCAACGTTGCCCGCGGCGTCGCGCCACTGCAGCACGACGACGTAGGTCCCGGGCGAGACGCGGCGGCCCCGGTCGTCGGTGCCGTTCCAGTCCCACTCCGTGGCGCCGAACCGCAGCTGGTCGTCGGTGCGCACGAGCCGGGGCGCGCCGGGCGCGGTCCGGAACACCATGACCGCGGCCTTCTGCAGCGCGGGGGCGAAGTGGACGTGCGCCGGCGAGCCGTCGGGCTCGGGCAGCAGCTCGGGCCCGTAGGCCTTCTGGCTGCCGATCGACAGCACCCGCGGCCGCGGCGGCCGCGTGTCCTTGAGGATCGAGCGCTGGGGGATCACCGAGCGGCCGAGGTGGCGCAGCGTGATGCGCACGCGGTAGCGGCCGTCGGGGACCGCCTGGCCCTGGTCGTCGGTGCCGTCCCAGCGCAGCGACGGCACGATCGGCGCGTAGGCGGCGAGGTGGCGGTCGTCGAGCAGCGTCTTGACCGGGTCGCCGTCGGCATCGAGGACCTCGACGGTCACGTCGTCGGCCTGCTTGACCTTGAACGTGATGCGGGCCCGGTCCAGGCGGCCGTCGCCGTTCGGCGAGAAGACGTAGTAGGCCCGGAACTGCTGGACGACGCTCGGCGCGTTCTTGAGCCGCTGGGCCACGAAGAACGCCGCGAAGGTCGCGGCGACGAGCACTCCGAAGACGATGACCGGCGTGCGTCTCACGGCAGGTCCACGAGCGACGCGTTGGGGATGTCGGCGCTGCGCAGCGCGTCGTCGCCGTGGATGGCCGCCAGCGCGAGGCGGATCGAGCCGCGGTGGCTGACGATCAGCACGGGCAGCGGGCCCTGGCGCGCGGCGTCGATGCCCTCCAGGACGCGCAGCTGCTGCTGGGCGAACGACTCGCCGCCCGGGAACGCGAAGGCCGGGTCGGCGCGCTGGTAGGCGGCGAACTGCTCGGGGTGGGCCGCCTGCACCTCGTCGAAGGTCAGGTCGGTCCAGTCGCCGCAGTCGGTCTCGGCGAAGCGCGCGTCGTCGACGGGGAAGTGGCCGATCGCGGCGCCGACGATCTCCGCGGTCTCCCGCGCGCGGACCAGCGGCGAGCAGATCAGCGCCGCCCACTCGCGCTGGGCGGCGACGCCCGCCAGCGCGCGGGCCTGCTCGCGGCCGACGTCGTCCAGCGCGACCGGCAGGTGGCCCTGGAAGCGGCGCACGGCGTTGTACTCCGTCTGCCCGTGGCGGGCGAGCGCGACGAGGCTCACGGGCCGGCGGGCTCCGTGCCCATCGTGTCCGAGCGCAGGCCGAGGCGCAGCGTCTCCAGCGAGAGGACGTCGCCGGGCGCGATGTTGCCGAGGTTGACCTCGCGGCCGAAGCGCTTGAGGAACCACACCTGCTGGGCGCGCTGAGGCGCCTCGAAGATCAGCTGCGCCGGGTCGACCGCGTGGACGATCTCGTCGATCAGGCCCATGCGGACCTCGCCGTCGGGGCGGAAGATGCCGGCCGTGCCCGACTCGCGGGCCTCGGCGATGACCTTCCACGCGCCCGCCGCCAGCTCGGCCTCGATCTCCTCGACCCAGCGGTAGGGGGCCATGATCCGCTCGTCGTCCTTGGAGCCCACCTCGGAGAAGACCGTGAAGTCGCGCGAGAGTCGCGCCACGATCTCGCGCTTGCGCTCGGCCTCCAGCGCGATCGTGCCGTCGGAGACCTCGACGTGGGCGATCCCCAGCTCCTTGCACCAGGCGATCAGCCCGTCCAGGCGGCCGTCGCGCAGCGCGATCTCGGTCAGCGTGCCGCCGAGGACGACCGGCACGTCGTGCGCCGCGTAGCGCGCGAGCTTGGCGGCGAGGTTGCCGGTGACCAGCGCGGTGCCCCAGCCGAGCTTGACGATGTCGACGGCGTCGCCGGCGACCTCCATCAGGCCGTCGACCTCGGCGCACGACAGCCCCTTGTCCAGGACGTGCGTGAGCCCGCGGTCGCGCGGCTTGGGGCTGCGCTCGGGAAGGTCGAGGAAGCCGGCCACGAAGGTGCTCGGGCCTACTGCGTGGTCGTCTGCGCCTGCGGCGACGTGTTCTGGTCGGAGCCGACCGTCACGACCACCGTGGCCTGGTCGCCGGCGATCGTCTTGGACCCGGGCGACAGCGGCTGGATCGCGTCGCTGCCGACGTCGATCGCCTTGGCCACCGAGTCGGCCTCGGCGCGATGGCCGGGCGCGAACTCGACCAGCGTCGCGGAGCGGTCCTGCGTCGCGGCGTTGGTCACGTTGCCGATCTTGTACTTGGTGTTCTGCAGGCGGTTGGCGACGCCGCGGGCCAGGCCCGGGACCGTCGTGCCGTTGAGCACCGCGACGGTGTAGGTGCCGGGCGCGGGCGTGGCGGCGGGCGCGGTGGACTTGCCGGTCGTCTTGGTCTTCGACCCGTTCGCCGCGGTGCCCGACGCGACCGTGCTCGTGGTCTGCGTGGCGGGCTTGTCGCTGCCGCCCAGGACGCCGGTCAGCAGCACGACGGCGACGACGGCGACCACGACGAGGGCGACGATCGCGGCGATGATCGGGCCGCGGGAGCGCTCGTGCTCGGGCTCCGGCACGGCGGCGGCGCCGCGGGCGGGCGGCGTGCCGGCGCCGCCGGG
>JAOPZD010000330.1 GCA_025964295.1 Conexibacter sp. | reverse complement strand
CGCCGACCGCGGCGCTGTCCCAGCGCCCGTCGCGCCGGGCGATCGCCGTGGCGAGCTCGAGCGCGAGCGGCGAGCCGTCGGACCAGCGCACCAGCGCGGAGGCGGTCGCGTCGTCGTCGATCCCGCGGGCGGCGACGAAGGCGCGGGCCTCGGCGGTGCTGAACGGCGCGAGCGGGATCGTGCGGGTGAGGTGCTCCCAGCCGTCCTGGAACCACTCGGCGGCCGGCCGCTCGCGCCCGGCGAAGACCACGACGGCGTGCTCGGGCAGCGCCGGCAGGAGCTTCTCGCGCAGCGCGCCGTCCAGGCCGGAGATGCGCTCGTAGGTGTCGAACAGCAGCAGCGGGCGGCGCTCGGCGCGCGCCGCGTCGAGGATCTCCTCCAGCGCGCCGGGCACCGGCGGCAGCGCGCGGCCGTCGATCGGCAGCGGCGACCAGCCGCGCTCGGACCCGAGCCGCTCGACCTCGCGCAGCAGGGCGCTCTTGCCGATGCCGCCCGCGCCGTGGACGTGCACGACGCTGGCCGGCGGCTCGTCCACGAAGAGCCGGTCGAAGACGGCGAGCTCCGCGGTCCGGCCGATGAACCGCTCCACGTCGCGTGAGCGGAGCCGGTCCGCGATGGTCCCCGCCATGGGCCGCAGCGTAGCTCAGCGGCGGCGCACCACCTTCTTGGCCTTGTGCTTCTTGGCCGCCGTGGGCAGCTTGCGCGTGAAGCGCGCCGGCTTGCCCAGCACGCCGGTGCGCGACCGGCCGGTCAGCGTGACGGTGATCCGCGTGCCGGGCGCCGGGGCGCGCAGCCGCAGGCTCGCGCGCTTGACGGTCTTCGTGCTGTTCAGCCCGGTCGAGGTCCGCACGTCGACCTGCGTGGCGAGCGCCGCCTTGTCGCGCGGCCAGCTGAGGATCAGCGTCTTGCCGCTGCGCTTGATGGTCAGCCGGCGCGGCGCGGCGGGCCGCGGCGGGCCGGGCGCGCGGTAGGTGCCGAGCTTCGTGCGCGCGGCGACGTAGCCGTCGGCGCCGGTGACGATCGCCTGGACGTCGCGCCGGCCCGCCGCGCCGTCGCCGGGCGTGAAGGGCAGCGAGCCCGAGCCGTCCTTGACGACGCGCCCGATGATGCTGCCCGCGGCCGCGCCGACCTCGGCGAAGTCGACGTGCGCGCCCTTGGCCAGGCCGGCGACCGAGTACTGGAGGCGCTGGCGCGGTGCGCGCCCGACGACCTTGCCGGTGATCTTGGCCGGCCGCGTGCCGTCGGCCTGCAGCGCCTCGACCAGCCGCGACGAGTCCGCCGCGAGCTCGACGGTCCAGCGCCCGCCGGCGGGCTTGGCGACGACGATCTCCGTGATGCCCGTCGCCGGGTTCTTCAGCGCCGCGACGCCCGGCGTGTGGACCGGCGCGTTGCCCGCGCCGCTGTCGATCGTCTCGCCCTTGGGGCCGTGCAGGACCACGTGCGGCGGCGCGCCGGCGCCCTTGAACGCCATCACGGTTCCCGGCAGCCCGCCGGGGAGGTCGATCGCGTCGGGCGCGGCCTGCGCGGCGCGGGCCCTGGCGGCGCTGGGGCCCGTGTAGCGGACCAGCGTCGCGTCGTTGCCACGGCCGGTGGTCGGCACGTGACCGACGGACGCGGCGTGCGCGGTCATGCCGTGGATCGGCGGGCCGATGACGAGGTCACCCGACAGCGCGTGCTGGATGACCACCTTGTAGTCGTTGACGTCGCACCCGAACAGGTAGAGCTTGGGCCCGTGGCCCCACTTGGCGCCGCCGCCCGGATGCCAGTCGCCGAAGACCGTGTCGAAGGTCAGGCACCCCACGATGCCCTTGTTGGAGGCCAGCAGGCGCGCTCCGGCAGTGAAGTCCAGCGGGACGATGGTGATCGAGGCATAGGCCTCGGCGTTGAACTTCTCCTTGAAGTACTCGAAGTCGAGGCCGAGCTCCCAGCCGATCCACGGGTCGTCCTCGGGGTAGCCGCCCTTGACGGCCGCCCCGATGTGGACGTAGCCCTCGGTCGTGATCTCCGCGTCGATCGTGGCGTGGATCAGCTCGACGAGCGTGGCCTCGCCGTGGAAGAAGAACACGTTGGGCAGCGGGCTCGGGTAGCGGGCGAAGCCGAAGCCGGCCTGGGCGGAGAGGAGCTTGGCGACGCTGAGTCCGATCGAGCCGCAGAGCGCGAAGTTCGGCGTCTTGTAGTCCTT
The DNA here is from genome assembly GCA_025964295.1 of Conexibacter sp. The sequence goes on along the minus strand of JAOPZD010000330.1, from coordinate 4,172 downwards.
GAAGATCTGGTGGAAGAGGACCTGGTTGGGGCCGTCGTGGGCCAGGACGTAGTCCTTGTAGCCGGGCAGCAGCTTGTCCAGCGCGTCCCAGCCGGCATACGGCGTGACGTCCTCGAGGCCCACGTGCTTGACGCAGTTGGGGTTGGCGGTGACCTTCGGCCCGAAGTCGATGGTCAGCCCGATGTGGGTGACGAAGAGCGGGCCGAGCGGGATCGCGCCGTTGAACTGCAGGTCCACCATCTTGACCTTGCCGTTGGCCAGCTCGAGCTGGCCGGCCAGCGACGTCGGGACGGGGACGGCCATGCTGGCCTTCGCCGAGATCGCCCAGTTGCCCGAGCCCTTGTAGGTGATCTTGACCGGCCCGAGCGTGATGACGCCGAGCGGGATCTCGTCGACCGTGTAGCTGAACGGCGCCAGGTCGGCGGCGGTGGCCGACGGCCCGAACGTGGCGTGCAGCGGCTGGCTCGGCGTCTTGCCCAGCAGCTCGGGCGGCGTGCCCGGGATGATGTCGAGCGCCGAGGTGCCGTCCGCGTCGAGCTTGGGCTCGCCGGCGACCTTGAGCGGCAGCCCGCCGATGCCGGCGTTGGCGTCGACCTTGAAGCCGCCGATCGTCGAGCCCGCCAGGTCCCAGGCGATCTTGCCGTCGATGAAGGCGAAGTCGGTCTTGTTGTAGGTGCCGATGACCTTGACGTTGGCGGCCGTCAGCGTCGCCTGCGTCGTCTCGCCCGGCGTGAAGGTGCTCTTCTTGGGGACCGGGACGAGCTTGCGCTTCCAGACGAGGACCGCCTTGGAGGTGAGCCGCGTGTCGACCTCCAGGCCGTTGACCCGGAAGTGGCCGTCGGTCGTGTAGGTGACCGTGCGAACGCCGTCCTTGTCGACGGTCACGGCGTGGAAGCACCCGGCGCCGGCCTGCGCGGTGCCCTGCGTGACAATGACGGCCTTGCCGATCTTCAGGATCGGGTTCTCGACGCAGGGCCCCTCGCCGACCTTCAGGTTGTCCGTGTTGGTCGCCGTCGTGCCCTCGTCGTCGGTGACGCGTACGCGCAGCAGGTGCTGGCCCGCCGTGTCGTAGGTCGTCGTGACCTTGGGGTCGGTGCCGGTGCTGGTCTCATAGCTGCCGTTGCCGTCGAGGTCCCAGGCGTAGGCGACCACGGAGCCGTCGGCGTCGCCGGCCAGGGCGGTCAAGGTGAAGGTCTTGCCCGCCTTGGGCTCGGCCGGCGGCTCGATGATCGCGACGCCGGGCGGCTTGTCGGCGGCGACGTCGAGGGTCGCGCCCGTCGTCGAGGTCAGGTTGTCGTCGTCGGTCACCCGCAGCAGGACGCCGGGATGGCCCGGCGCGCCGTAGGTGGTGGTGACGACCGGGCCGGTGTGGTCGGTCTGGCCGTCGCCGTCGAGGTCCCAGGTGTAGGCCTTCACCGTGCCGTCGGCGTCCGCCGAGGCGGAGGCGTCGAACGTCACGGCCTGGCCGGGGCGGATCGGCCGGTCGGCGCGGGTGTGCGGGTAGGACGTGGTGAACGCCGCCGTGGGAGCCGACGCCGTCCCGCCCACGCGGGCCAGGAAGCCGACGTCGCGGGCGACGGTGGACGTCGTGCCGGCGACCAGCATCCGGCCGCTGGGCAGCAGCTCGATCGCGGCGGCGAGGTCGTCGATGCTGTCGGAGATCGAGAAGTTGATGGCGTTGGACGTCGGCGCGTGGCCGGGCTTGAGCGCGGTGTCGGGCGTGCCGTCGTCGTGGAAACCCGCGAGCGCGACCTGCGTCGTGGCGCCGACGGTCATCCGGCCCGCGACCGTGAAGCCGCCGGGCGTCGCCGCGAGGTCGGTGACGTCGGTGACGTGCGACGGGCTGACGTCCTGCGTGGCGGTGCCGCCGGTGCCGAAGGCGGGATCCGGCGCGCCGTTGGGCGTGAGGCGCGCGAGGCCGACGAGGTGGGCGCCCGTGCCGGCGGCGCGGACGGTGGCGGCGACGAGCGCGCGGCCGTCGGGCGCCAGGCGCAGGCGGCGGCCCTCGACGTCGTAGGTCGCGGCGGGCGCGCCGTCGAGGTCGGGCGTCGTGTAGCCCGGGTGGCCCGAGCCGTAGGTGGCGTCCAGCGCGCCGTCGGCGGCGGCGAAGCGCGCGACGGCCAGCTGGCCCTTGTTCGACGCGCCCGTCGTGCGCCAGCCGGTGGCGACGAGGCGGTCGGCGCTGTCGACGGCGACGTCGTCCAGCCGGGTCGCGGCGCCGCCGAGCAGCAGGCGCACCTGGCCGGCCGAGCCGAACGAGGCATCGACCGCGCCGTCGGCGGTCAGCCGCGCGAGGATGCCGGCGTTGCTGGTGATCGGGTGCGTGCCGGCGAGGATGATCGCGCCGCTGGACTGGCGCGTCATGTGGCCGAGGGTCACGCCGCCGGCGGCGGTCGTCACGGTGGCGATGCCGCCGGTGCCGAAGGTGGCGTCGAGGTGGCCGTCGGCGGTCAGGCGCGCCACGACGATCCCGGGGCTGGTGCCTCCGGTCGCCGTCAGCGCGGTGGCCGCGACGAGGATCCGGTCGTCCGGGAGGACGATCAGGTCGGTGGGGATCACCGCGCCCTGGCCGCCGCCGAAGGCCAGCGTGCCGGGCACGGGCTGGTCGGCGGCGAAGGTCGGGTCGGGCGCGCCGGTGGCGGTGCGGCGGGTGACCGCGACGCGGTCGTTGCCGACCTCGCCGGCGGCCAGGAAGGTCCCATCGGCGAAGGCGTGCAGCGCGGCCCAGCGGCCGCCCTGGGCGCCGCCCGTGGTGATGGCCCCGCCGGTCCCGAAGGTCGGGTCGAGGTCGAGCGGGCCGGCGAGCGCGGTGGCGGTGGTGGCGAGGAGCGTCGCGGTGGCGGCGAGCAGGACGGAGGCCACGGCGCGGGGGAGAGAGGGCACCATGCCCACCATGGAGGTCGGCGGCCGCGGAGACCGTCTCGGATCCGTCTCAGGCTGCGTCGCGGCGGCGCTGGTCCTTGGCCGCGGAGGCTGCCGCGGTCGTGCGCCCCATCGTGTCGCGCAGCATCGCGCCGAGGCCGCCGATCGCGTGGACCGCGCGCTGGCGGCCCGCGCCGCCGCCGTGCTCGAGCAGCCGCCGCGTGGCGTCGAGCTCGTCCTCGCAGCCCAGCTCGCGGCCGTGCTCGCGGACGGCGTTGAGGACGTCCTCGAGGATGTTGCGCACGGGGCGGCGGCGGCCGTCGGCGCCCGGCAGCTCGGCCTCGGTCCCGAAGCGGGCGGCGCGGAACGCGCCCTCGTCGAGCAGCTCGGGCGCGGGGTCGGGCTCGCCCGGCGCGGTTGCCGCGTGACGCGCGAGGCAGTGCGTCAGCGCCACGAGCGCGGCGAGGTCGTCGAGCGAGGTCTGGGCGTCGAGCGCGCGGATCTCCACGGTCCCGAGCCGCGGGTGCGGGCGCAGCTTCCACCAGAACCACGTGTAGTCCGGGACGTCGGCGGCCTCGCTGAGCAGCGCGCTGGAGGTGCAGAAGTCCTCGAAGTCGCGCATCGCGCGCGGCACGCCCGAGCGCGGCCAGCCGCGCATCGTCACCTCGCGCGCCGAGGCCAGCCCGGTGTCGCGGCCGTGGCGGAACGGCGAGTTGGCGCCCAGCGCCTGCAGCAGCGGAAGGTGGCGGCGCAGCGCGTTGAACGCGCGGATCGCGGTGTCGGCGTCGGGCATCCCGACGTGGACGTGCAGGCCGCCGGTGGGGTCGGCGACGGCGTCGCCGAGCAGGTGGCGGATGTGGGCGTAGCGCTCCTTGTCGGTGATCTCGGCCAGCCCCTCCGGCGCGGCCGGGTGCATCCCCGCGCCGAGGATCCCGGCACCGGTCTCGGTGACCGCGCGGCGCAGCGCGCCGAGGGCGCCGGCCGCCTCGCCCGCGGTCGCGCAGACGCCGGTGATCAGCTCGACCTGGCAGGCGTGCAGCTCGCGCTCGACGGTGCCCTCGACGTCGCCGATGCGCTGCAGCACGGCGCGGGAGGCGTCGATCTGCTCCCCGGTGACGGGGTCGACGAGGAACAGCTCCTCCTCGACGCCGAGCGAGAACGGCGTGGAGGAGCCGAAGGCGTGGTCGTCGTCCATGGGTTGTCGAGACGTACCCTTCCGGCCGATGGACCATCCCGACCAACCGCTGAACCGCTCGGCCACCCGGGCCACATGAGCGGCGCGGTCCTCGCGGCCAACGCCACCAACAACG